>JAAYLM010000015.1 GCA_012521915.1 Oscillospiraceae bacterium
AGTGTTCATTACGCCAATTGAATATGATTTGAATCAATCTGTGGAGCTGCTCATACGTATAGCTGGCTGGAACAGCGACGACACGCCATATATCCTGATCTTCACATAGCAGCCGGATTTTTAGCAGTCGCAACCATTCCGGTCATTGCAGACCAGGGATAAACTCATTATCTGATTATGGAGCACCGGCGCACTTATTGAAGTAGCGACCACCGCACAAGCAGATAGTTTACCATCCATCAAGAGAAGCCAAGATTGAGAAGGATGAGATTGGATTGGATGCTCATTCCATCAAGGAGACCATCCAGGAGAAAATCGAATACAAGTATATTGTTCAGCGTTATGACAAGGATCGTCTGGATGAAATCGTGGACCTGATGGTGGAGACGCTCTGTTCCAAACGAGAATGCATCACTGTTGCCGGAGATGATTATCCTGCATCCCTAGTCAAGGAACGTCTTCAGCGCATTGACAGCACTCACATTGAGTATGTTTTCGAATGCCTGGATAAAAACACCACCTTCATCCGGAACATTAAGAAATATCTGCTCACAACGCTATTCAATGCCCCATCCACCATCGACAGCTACTACACCGCTTTGGTGAAACATGATCTTTATGGAACAGGCTCACACTTCTATTAAGATCTCGGAAGACTGATAAAGTCAAGTGAATGAGAATAATATGTCTTAGATCGGCTGTGGTTATTAGCTCAGAGAATTCTCAGCTAGTGCTTTTACAGCAGTGATAACCATTTTCCACGTAATGTCAGCTGCATAGAAGTATTTCTTTTGGTATTTTTGCCAGAGATCAGCCATTGTCTCGTTTCCCATTATGAAATCAATAGTATTCATAACCCCCGCCGACATCTGTTCGGTAGTACCGCGTTTTTCTGCTGTCTTATTCAATGCTGTCTTAAAAATGTTTGCGTCGAAGGTTTGGGTATTGGTCAGGACATATACATCGTAAAAATCTCTCATGCGGGTATTGGTCACGCCACGGGTAATGATCGTCTCATACTTCTCAGCAAGTACCGTTTCCAAGTTGTATGCCATAATGCTGATTGTTCTATCTTCAAACATCAGCTTAAAGGCATACTCAATTTCCCTGGGGGTAACAGAATCTCCAGTTGTGATGTCTATCTTCAGCATCTGTCGCGTTTTATCAAAGATGGCTCCGATTGAAACACGATACCCCGGATAGTCCGCTTCCTCTCGGATTTCCTCAATCCCTTGAAATGAAAATACAGCACCGTCCTCAATCTGAGTTTTTAAGATGTTCTCAATCATCACTGTTAGTTCAGTCCTAGATAGAGTCTGCTCTTTGATCGTTGCATCCATATCCATTGTGGTGCGCGCATCAATGCCAACCATCGCAGCAATGAGCATGCCGCCTTTCAGGATTAAGTTATGTTTGTAATCTGAAACAGCTATACGTTCCAAAAATCGCTCCATCATGAAATTACGAAGCAGGATTTCGGCCTCAACATTCGATTTTTTCGAAAGGTTTCGGATTAAAGCTTTTAACTGTGTGGATGTTTTCATAACAGCACCTCCATGTAGCCTCTGAGCAGTTTGGTCACTTTGAACGTTTCTGCCATTTGCATGAGTTTATTCAGATTTTTATCTTTTCGCTTGGCGTAACGCTTGATTGCATCTGTCACAACGGCGATGTCTAAATTGTTCCTACTTCTCAAGCAATCACAAATCGTGCGTTCCAAATCATAAACCGTAACAGAGTTTCCAAACATAGTTGTGAGTTTTGTAACTCCGATTTCGTGCAACTCGCGCTTAATTGTGAAAACTGTGAAACCATCCTCTCGAAGCCGTGTTGGGTTGTAGCCTGTTGGGACTGTAACCATATAGTTGATTGGATCACGGTCTGTCAGCTCATGCAGAAACAATGCAGTTTCATGAGAATAGATGATTTTTGGACGCCGAAGCTGGACGATAAACATCTTGTCAGTAAATTCATCAGGTAAAACATAAATTCCCGTAGTCACTCGTTCCAAATCGCCTGAATGAACAAGCAGTCGCAATCTTTCGTTTGAGATCCCGACTTCGTTTGCTTGGGCGGTAGTAACGATTCCGCCATTTTGTTTCAGTACTGATTGAAGTTCATTGGGCATAGCCATGCTACCACCTCCAATTTGATTTTCATGCTAATATCATATACCAAACATGCACGGAAATCAAGATATTTTGATTTCCGTGCACATCTCATCAGTGAAACAAGCATTATCATCAAATTTTCTAGAATTCATTTTGTTGAAAGGAGTTCAAAAAATGAAAAGACCTCTCGCCTATATCACGGCTTCCTGGGGCGTTGATCCAACAGAAAATACTGAGATTGCCGCCAAATACAGCAGGAAAGTATTCGATGCTGGCTACAGTCCGATATGTCCTATCCTTATGCTTTCAACCTTCATTGATGACGGCATCCCCCAGGAGCATAAGGACAGACAGGATATTGAGCTTGATTACCTGAGACGCTCCAATGTCCTGGTAGTCTGCGGCTCTCGGATCGACGAAGCCGTGAAAAACGACATTGCCATTGCTGAGCGCTATCGCATCCCGGCAACCACATTAAGCGGCATCCTGACCGTTAAAAGCCATGGTCAGAAGACCCCCAAATAGCATAATTCCGGATTATGCACAAAACATGGCTTAAAAGGAATGTTTCCTGCAATTTCAAAAACAGAAAAGGCGAAGAAATCTATGGACGTATTGATTGTTGAACCTGAAAAAGCACCCGTATGGCCAGTATCACCGGTGACCTGAACTCTCTACAGCAGGTTGTCGGCGGCTACATCGAAGCCGTCTATCCATATGATGACCCGGTTGCCATTGTCTATCAT
>JAAYLM010000147.1 GCA_012521915.1 Oscillospiraceae bacterium
AGTGCCTTTGCCAGGATAAAATCAATCGGGCAATCGAATACGCCATCCGGCAGACGCTTTTCCAATTCCGGTGGTTTCGCGCAGACCACGCTCTCCATCCCTATGTACGATGCCCTTTTGTTTTGCGCAACACCGGTATCGGCCTGACAAAGCAGGAGGAGTTGATCCATGCCACAACGGGTTCCGAGGTCGATTCACATAAGTATAATGACGTCCTCAAAGACGAAGACGATCTGGCAAAGATAAAAATGCCGGATATTGAGATCGATAAACAGGCTACCAACCGTTATTATGAGCGATACTGCGAGGCGTTTGACGGCCTGATGCCAGTTCGCAAAACCGGTGTTGCGGTATGCTTTGCGCCCTGGGATCGTATCCCGGAACTGCATGGTGTGGAAAACACATTGTTGGATCTGTATGACCGGCCGGCGTTCATGCACGCTATCATCGAAAAGCTGACTCAAATCAATGAGGCAACCATGCTTCAATACGAAAAGCTGAATATATTGGACAGCGATCCGTACTATTTTTGCTGCGCGCCTGCCTGCTCCTATGAACTACCCGTTAAGGACAACGAAAAAGAGCAGGTCTATCTCAAGGACGTGTGGTGCCGGACGATGGCGCAAATATTCGGCGCCGTATCACCCGCCATGCACGACGCGTTTGAGCTGCAGTACCAAAAACGGCTGTTTGATCGCTGCGGCCTGGTCTTCTACGGCTGTTGCGAGCCACTGCACAACAAGATCGACCTGCTGCGGCAAATTCCCAATTTACGCCGCATCTCCATCTCGCCCTGGTCAGATCCGGATATAGCGGGAGAGAAGATGGGAGACGCCTATATTATGGCATCCCGCCCCAATCCTGCCTTTGTGGCAGGACCACAGTTTGATCCGGAACCTGTAAAAAAAGAAATTCACCATATCATCAAAGCCGCGCGCCGCAACCGTACCCCCTTGGAGTTTTGTTTAAAGGATATCAGTACCGTGCACTGCCGCCCCGACATTCTATCGCAATGGATCAGCACCGTCGATGAGGTGATTGACGCTTACGAATGGCAATAAAAACATTTGACCCGGACAGACTCAAGCCTGCCGGCATGGGCTTCAGTCTGTTTATCTGTATCATTGCGGAGTTTGATGGGAACCCCTATAAGTTTTGCGGCAATGACCTCTTTCCTGTGATGCCCTGGTTATGCAGCTCGAATGTGTGAAGACAGAACGCCACACCGGCGATTCACGACCACTTAGCGCCAAAAACGGACCACTGGGCTAAAAGGCCTTTGCAAGGTCTTTTCTGCCCTTATAATAAAAATGCGGATGACGCAGCGCAGGAATCTGGAAGGTGGGCAACAGATGCAAGTCCGGATTGAACAAGTTGAAGATGGTCAAGCTGAGGAAGTGGTCATTTACTGCAGAAAGATCACACCCGATGTGGAAGCACTTATCGGGCAAATCCGTAAGACTGTTCCGGATACGTTAACCTTGTCGTTTTTCAAAGGAGATGAGCAAGTTTACTTGTCATTACGGGAGATCTTGTTTTTCGAAACCGAAGGCGAGAAAGTCTATGCCCACACAACAGATAACGCCTACGAGGTCCGACAGCGGCTATACGAGTTCGAGGGAATGCTGCCCGTCTAGATTGTCCGGGTGTCCCGTTCCAGTAATGCCAGTATCCTGCATATCCTCTCAATCCAGAAAAGCCTGACACGTGTCTGCCTGGTTTCGTTCCGTCAATCACATAAGGAAGTCTATGCATCCCGGATATACAGCCAGGAGCTGTTCCGGAAAATGAATGAGAGGTACCGTTATGAAAACAAATACGATTTTTTGGGGAATCCTGATCATCGGTTGCGGTGTCCTGCTGCTGCTTTCCGCCCTGGGCCTGGGAGACCAGTACGAATCGATCCGCGTCATCGGCAGTATTTTGCTGGGCAGTATCGCGATCTCCAGCCTGATCAAGCTGAACTTCTTTTTGACCACCATCCCCCTGGCCCTGATCGTCTACCTGTGGCGCGTCCAGCTGGGCCTGCCGACCGTCGATATCTGGCTGTTGCTGGCAGCCGCTGCCGTATTGGGCATCGGGCTGTCGATCATCTTCCATAGGGGAAACCGGTTTGTAAAAAAGTTCGGTGCCCATAACAACACGATCACAGAATCCGAAGATGTTGTCAGCGATGCCGAAGTCGTCAACATCAACGCCACTTTCGGCGAACAGACCAAGTACCTGCATGCCAGCGGCATTAAGCGGGTCAACATCAGCTCAAGCTTTTCTTCGGTCAAGATCTATTTTGACCAGTGCCAGCCGGACACATCAGGTTTGACGGTTCAGGCCAATGTCAGTTTTTCCGGTGTCGTCCTGAACATACCACAAGGCTGGCATGTTGAAAGCCGTATCAGCACCTTTGCCGGCGAAGTCAACGACCGTAGTGGCGCCGGTACGCCGGACGGCTGCAAGCTGCTCTTGACCGGCAGTCTCAATTTCGGTGAAATCAAGATTGTCCGGGTATAAGGTTCTGCTTATCTGAGTGTAAATAACAATCCTCACCAAAGGCTGGTTTCGCCGACCCGGCGCGAGAATGTGTTTACTGCGACCAGGAGTATAAAATTGACAATATTATTGAATAGCCCGATTGCTGTGCTGTAGGAGTAATTCGGTATGGATGCTTGGATGCCTGTTTTGTAAATAAGAGTCGAGATCACTTCACTGTATTCCGTATTGGTCTGGTTTTGCATGAGAAAGACTTTTTCGAATCCGACGTTCATGATGGATCCCGCTGACAGGATAAGCAAAATGATAATTGTTGGCAAGATTCCAGGAATGTCAACATGCAAGATGCGTCTGAAACGGGATGCACCATCGACGATTGCCGCCTCATGCAATGTAGGATCTATGCTGGACAAGGCACTGATATAGATGATCGCACTCCAGCCCATACTCTGCCATATACCAGACCAGACAAAAAGCGAGTAGAAATAAGACCCGGTAGCCATGAAGAGGATTTCTTCACCGCCAAACAGTTTAATAAAATTGTTGATCAAACCGAATTTTGGTGAAAGGATCTGAATGAGCATGCTGACAATGACGACAGTCGATATGAAGTGGGGTGCATAGGTCACAATTTGGACTGTTTTCTTGAAGCGGATATGATTGACACAATTAAGAAGAAGCGCAAAAACAATTGGAATGGGAAAACCGACCAGAAGGCTGTAGAAGTTGATCACCAGTGTATTGCGAATGACACGGGAAAATTGGTACGAGCTAAAAAAAGGTATATGAAATAGCTTTCCTCCAAAAATTCAATATTTTGTCGTATCAATTCCTATTCATTAAGCTACAGCATCACGATGGCACAGAGGGTGAAAGATTGACATGAAACAAAAAAAATATATGAAGAACCCATTTTTGACGATTATGCCAGCAGTTACAATAAAGACCTGTACTTTCCTGAAACAGGCATTGCTTCCGCGCCAGTGGTGATTTGGCGCGCCGACCGGAATTTAGGTCAGATCATGTCTATGCCTGTGATTCCTCAGGTTGTCATGCTGCAAGTCAACGATGATCTTTACGTCAAAGATGAAGAGGGTTATGCGTTTTGCGATTTACGCGATGCGGTTAAGCTGATTACCCCTCGGTCAATTCCGGTTTTTGTCGTCAATGAGGAGATAACAGCAGATTATCTGATATCGTTTTTACGCGAAAATTTTATTGCAGATGCTTTTGTATGCGCCTCGTTTAAGAAGCGTGAACTTATAAAATACGTCTGTGAAGCCCATCCGTTGCTTCGGGGTGTACTTGATTTCAGTGATATGCCGCTTGGTAAGGATAGGATAAGGAAACTGTCCATGATTCTTGCTGCGTGTCATGCTTCAGTAGCACTGCTTTCATCTCAAACAGCCCGAAAATCGGTCATACGCTATGTACAGAAACGATTATGCGGCGTTTGGATTGAGTCTGAAAGTATCGTTGATGAAATTACACGTGGTTCGAATGGCATCGTGACACCCCTGTACCAAAAACTGTATGACCTCTATGAATTGTTTCCTGGACCATCTGTTCTGAAAACAACCAATCTATTTTCGCACCGGGGTTTACACATTACAGGTGAGCATCCGGAAAATTCACTGGAGGGAATCGTGGGTGCATGCAAAGCAGGTCTTGATGGTGTGGAAATTGACATTCACCTGTCGGCTGACGAGCATATGGTGGTTTGTCACAATGCGTCGACCGGAGACCTCTTTGACCGAGATATGGTGATCCAAGACGCGACTTTAGAAGAACTGAAAACACTACGCTACAAGTCAGGTCATCCAGGAACCCTGCCAACGCTTGGAGAGGTTTTATCTGCGATCAAACCATATACGGATACAATCCTCATTATTGAACTTAAGGCTCCCGATGTGGTTAAGGCAGCAAAAAAATGCAGGGACATCATCAGAAACATGGGTTCAGAGTCACAGTGTGTTTTTATCAAAGGGCCAAAAATCCCCAGTCTTGGCCATCTGAGAAAAGCGATGCCTGAAATCCCCGCAGGCTATTGTGTTGACACAGATTCACGTGTCGAAAACACGTTAGCAGCCAATAAAGAAGTCTATTGGTTTTGTAAAACGACACCCGGGTGGCAGGCAGCCTACAACACACGATACAACCGCGTCAACCGGATGTTTCAGCAATATGCCGGTTTGCGCGGCATTCATGTGTTCCCCTGGTCTGGTACGACAGAAGGAAACATGCATGATACTTTTCTGTCCGGCTTTGATGGCATGACCATTAACCTGGTCGATTTATACATGAGCCTGCCAATTGCGTTGCGAAGCCGCAAAAAGAATGTTGTTTGCCGGTATGCAGAAAATGGCGACAAGAACACCCTGTTTACAGCAGAAGCCACTTGCGTTTACAGAGACGGCAGTAGTAAAAAAGCCACAAAATTGAATGTGCTCATCGTGAGCGGGCAAAAGCTTGTTAAACACAATGGCAGCTATTATGCCGATCAGCCAGGTGAAACCATGCTGTTGCTTCAATCAGAAATCAAGCTTTCTGAAGATATCTCCTACTATATTTACTCCGAACCGGTATCTGTCACCTTTGTCGGCGATCAGGATTCGGGCCATATGAAAGCTCGTTAGTTATCATCGTCTGATTCGCCTGCTTCTTCATCATCAGATTCAGTAAGGCCTGTTTCCTGCAGCTGTTCCGTCTGAGGTGTCTGGGCTTGTCCATACAGGTATGCTGTATCCAAAAACTCCAAAGCACCGCGGATGTATGTCCGCACAGGCTGGGCACCAAGATCGCGGATCAGACTGGCACTGTCAAGGCATGCAGCCCACTGGTATGCTTCACCATGCAGCTGGGTAACAGTGTCCAACAGCAAGATCAGGTCTTTTTCCTGGGCCGGCAGGATTTTTAAAGCATGTTCATCGATAGCCCGGTTGAAAAAACGAGTCATCGTCCAGGCAGCTTCGTCACCGTCGCGTTCCTGAGCCAACTCAGGGATGGTCGTGCGATCGTCATTTTTTTTACCATACCACAGATCGTCCTGTAAGCGTGTCGCCGCAGCGGCCACTGTGTAGATAGGGTACGTCATCGTAGCCTGCCAGTTCAGCAACCAGTTGAGATTCATGTAGGCTTTATAGCGGGAAATCTTGCCTAAACGCCCGATCAACTCGACTTCATCAATTAAAATGACCCAGCCTTCAAAACCGCACAACTGGATTAAATCGGCCAACAAACCAAAATAGGCAAAGGCGTGTTCCGCCACCTTGAACTTAAAGCGGGGAAATGCCATCCCCTTTAACGAACGGTGAATCCGACCCAGCTCGCTGACCGGCATCCGAACACCCATCAAGTCTCCGAAGAGCTTCTCCTTGTCTTCCCCTTCAGCGAAATAATAGTCTTCAAGCACTTGCAACGGCTGCGCATTAGCATAACGGTCACTATTGAACAGAGTTGACTGGTTGATGTCCGCGAGCTGTAATTGATTTATGTATTGCTGAATACCTTCCAGCGTCGAATTGGGTGTCTTAATTCGCGGGGCAATCTGGCTGAAAAAATTCATCAGGTTATGGCAGGAAACCTCGCGGCTGAGTGATATGCGACTGACGGCAAAATTATGGTCCAACGCCAGATGCTCGATCGTTGTCAGCGCATGCGTCTTGCCCTGGCCATATTGACCCCAGATCAGGCGCCCAGGCATTATTGTACCGTCGGCAAAGTGGATTAAATCCTCTAGGATGCGTGAAGATACTGATTCGCGAATATCCGGAATCAATCGTGTCGCACGTCGCGTCGGGATGCCGGAGCGCAACGACTCAATGACAAAGACGGCTTCACGGTTGTTCATTGGACACCGCCCATCTGTGCTTGTTCTGTTAAAAAAACACTGTTGATCACAACTGTTTTCAATGCCGGGGAAGGCAGTGTGCCGCAAGCGGGATCGCGTGGTTTTTTCTTCAGTCCATACTGGTTGAAAACCGTGCTCAGATGTTTGGTAAGCCTGGCGGGAAAATCATCTCCGAGCGCCTTCAGATGCGCATCGGTATCGACGATATCACTTAGCGGATTAAACCGGCTGGTTGGCACCAGTCCGGTCTGCAGGCGCATCCACAGAGCCTCATAACTCCTGATCCCTCTGCGGTCATCTTCCAGCATGGCACGTCTGCCTGCCAGTACAAGCAAAAAATTTTGGAGCAGATCGGCATCATCAATCAATTGCCGGAATAGCTCATAGGTATCCTTGACGTTTGCCGGTGTATAGAGGTAGCGGCCAGTCTCCGGCGAACGCTCGTACAGCACATCAAGGTCATCGATCAGAACGACCAGGCCCTGCTGGCCAGATAAGGTAATCAGTTTCAGGAGCGAATCCAGCCAACGTCGCGCGGTCGCATTCTGCAGCGTTTCAAAGAGGCCTGAATCCCGCCGTTCGAAACGCTCAAGCTTTTCTCCATAAAACCAGCGTTTGGCTGCGCGGGCACCCTCGAGGTCATCAGCGATCAGGCGATCCTTCAGTAATGTGAATATGCAGGTGAAGCAGGCTGGACTCAAATCAGCATTCTTAAGCAAACGGGCGGTAGCCATCCTGATTTCCCGGGCTGAATCCGGTGCACCATAGCCTTCTTCCATAACATAAGGCAGTAATTTATCCCGGCCGCTGTAAATTGCGGCACCGTACCCGAGTGATTCAGCGACCTTTCGACTTAATTCGGTGATCAACGCGTCCATATCAATCGTTGAGGCGATCAGTCGATAAAGGTTTGGTATATCGCAAAGCTTTGGGCCTGCTGTATGTGCTGAAAGATAGACTGCGGTATAATGACGGGCTTGGGCCGACATCTGAATATAGCGCAACAGGTGTGACTTGCCGCTACCTTCACTGCCCAACAGCACCTTGACCTTGCTTCCGCCAGCGGGAATGAACCGGTCCAGGTAATATGGGATGAACCGATCCAGCCAAATGTCTGTGCCCAGTGTCATATCGCAAACCAAATTTAGGTTGATCGGAGCGGCTCCGTTACGCAAATTGATCAGATCCTCTACAACCAGTGCCATCAGGCATCGTCTCCCTCATCCAGGTAAATCGTCAGGCTGCTGATATGGCTCTCGCGTCCACTGCTGTCAACAACGGTCATAGCCCGGGTCGGATTGCGGGCAAATCCCAGTTCAAACCGATAACGGTCCATTTCGAGCGTGGCGGTTTCTTTGAACAAGCCAAGATCAAAGACAAAAAACTGCTTGGGGTAATCCTGTCGGGTTGTGGCCTTGACAGTCAGAAGATCATACAGATCTATAATCGGTACCGCACGACCCCAAACCATCTTTTTGTCGTGGAACTTTAGCTGGTTAGCGATACGATAGGCTTCAATTAAATCCTTCATAAATGATGTCGCGTTAAATTTACGCGCCAGCACTTTTTTGTAACGCATGCCCACCCATTTGGCTAATCGCTGTGGATTCAGGTCTGAAGTTCGCTCGTTTTTGCGTCCCAGCGACAGGCGGGCTTCGTAATTGCCCAGGCTGATGTTCAGCTTAAACGGCGGCAACATATAAGCTGGAAAGCTGCCGCTAAACTGGACACCAACCGCTTGAAGCTCACGTTCCAGCGATACAATGTAGTCATCGCTCTGCAGCTCTTGGCTGATCTTGTCTGATTGAGCGACCAGATCCACTTCAGCAGCCTGCCATCCGGCCGCCAGTTCCTGGATGAGCGGACGGACTTTCTCCAGATGCTGCCGGGCATTTTTGATGTTCCAGGTCATATCGGTCTGCTTCAGAATGTGCCAGCTTTTGGCAATGCCATTGACAACTGTGTTCAGGGCGGTCAAGCGATCGCTATGCGTATCATTACCATTCATCAAGATGGCCTCGTTTCCTGCTGTTTTTTCTACTATATCATAAACGATAATCGATCACCACGTCTTATTCTGAGTCTTCAAAGTATGCTACAATCAGGCTGTTGCGAAGAAACAGAGGAGATAGCATGAGCCAGGCAACGAAGTCAACATATATTGAGTGTCTTGCGGAACAGACTGATGCGTCTGAGTGGATTCGCGGCAAAGCTTACTATCGGAACGGCAGAGTTGGCGCATTTACAGTCGAATTGGTGTCAGGTGGCAATCATGCTGTTCAGGCGGTCGTCCATGCCGCAAAATCATACCCTGTTCGCTTGCTTCTCTCCTGTCAGTCTGATCATCTGCTAGACTGGCAATGCAGCTGTTCCCATTCGCGATCCGGACTCTGCCGGCATGCGGTCGCTTTGCTTTTAAGCGCGCTTCATGACAGAGGCGTCAGCAATCTATGCCACCTATTGGCATATTCCCCATGTCTGCCGTCTGTGACAGTCGATCGTCTGAAGACAGATGTCCATATTTTATTTCGCTACCAGAAACAGTTGGACCGCATATTGATTATTCCCAGGTTGATCAAACGCAACAGCATCGGCCAGAAAATCATGAGCTCAAATCCACTTGATCCCGCCGATATCAGTGTAAGCAGCCAGGTAAATGATCGGATGACCATATTGAGGGACCGTTCAGACGCGTTCATGGTCATCGACTTCTTCCGTAAATGGTCCAGGTACCAGCAGGATCTGATTGGCTGTCTGGTTTTTGACGCAACACACGACCTGGCGCTGCTGGTGGATCAGATTGTGCCGGCGATACCATCTGACTGGCATGTGTTGTACGACCAGGCTTTTGAAAAAATCATGCCGGCTAGAAAAAACATCAGCGTTGATTTTAATAACCTGAAACCTGGTCACTCAAACCTTCTCTCTTTCAATCTTGCTTTTCATTGCGACCAGACAGGGATAGATCCGATACAGCTGCAAGACTATATAGCAGGTCAGCAAAAATGGCTGCTGGTCAACGGGCTGTTTGTTGAAGCCGCCAATAAAGCACAGCTTGGACGCCTCCTTGGTCTGCTTAAATGTTTACGCCAGGGAGGAGAAAACAATGAAGTCTATGAATCAGATCCGGCTCACATCGCTAATCTGGTAATGGCAGGAAGCGAAACAGCAGCTGCAACATTTGACACGACATTTGCAGACTTGCGATCAGGTCTGGACAACAATCTCTCGTGGCCGGATGTATCCATACCCAGCCAACTAGACACTCTGCTTCGTCCATATCAGAGAAAGGGCATTCAATGGCTGTTGTTTCTACGACAATATCAGCTGGGCGGCATACTCGCTGATGAGATGGGTCTTGGCAAAACGCTGCAAGTGCTGGTCTGCCTGGTATCACGGCCTCGCTCTCATCCGTCTTTGATCGTTTGTCCCAAAACGCTGATGTTCAATTGGCTCAGTGAAATCCGTCGCTTTGTTCCTTCCCTGAAAGCAGTGCTGGTAGATGGCGATCAGTCACAACGCAGGATGCTGCTGCGTCAGGCTTACGACTTCGATCTCCTGATTACATCCTATCCACTGGTCCAGCGAGATATCGATCACTACCGCCAGCTGGTTTTTGATTGCTGCATTCTTGACGAAGCTCAAGTAATAAAGAATCCGGAAACACACCAGGCGCGTCATGTCAAGCGACTTTCAGCCTATCAACGAATCGCTTTAACAGGAACCCCGATGGAGAACAATCCGGGAGAGCTTTGGTCTTTGTTCGATTTTATTTTACCTGGTTATCTTGGACAGCGGGATGCTTTTATAGCTGAATGCAATGCCATTGATCGCAGCAAATTACTGGCTCGCATCAGGCCGTTTATGCTCCGGCGAGTCAAGCAGGATGTTCTGCTGGAATTACCCGCGAAAATTGAAGAGATCTGCACAGTGCCCCTGACACAAAACCAACTGGCGTTGTATCAGCATACGCTGGAACAGATTCGCAGGGAAATGAGCCAGTCGATCCAGCAAAAGAATCCAGCGTGTTCGCGTATGGCCATTCTAGCAGGTTTAACCCGTCTGCGTCAGATCTGTAACCACCCTGGTCTGCTATACGACGCTTATCTAGCCACACATGGCGTCTCAGGAAAACTGGCACGTTTAGAGGAGATGCTGCGTGATTTGCTGGCTAACGGACACAAGGTGCTGGTATTCAGCCAGTTCACCCAGATGCTTTCAATTATCCGCAGACACCTGCAGGAGCGACAGATTGACTATTGTTATCTGGACGGCCAGACCAGGGATCGCCAAAGTGTTGTCCACAGATTTAATACAGATCATGAGATATCCGTTTTCCTGATCAGCTTGAAAACAGGCGGTTTCGGACTAAACCTAACCACCGCTGACACGGTAATTTTATTCGATCCATGGTGGAACCCCATGGTTGAAAATCAGGCAGCAGACCGTGTCCACCGCATTGGCCAGACACGTATTGTTACCATTTACCGCCTGATTACCCAAAACACGATCGAAGAAAAGATGGCGCTGTTACAGGAAAGAAAAAAATTGCAATTCGACCAGATCATTAACGCTGCAGCCGGCCATATTGAAGACCATATCGATCTTGCTGATCTGCAAGCCTTGCTGGATCATGATTAGCTCGCATTGAAGCCTGACAACCGATTGCCTGTAATGGAACCGATAAGTCTCTGTGTCTTTTTATGCGATAGAACCATGGGTCATGCAGCATTATGGTCCGTACGACAAACCAGGAGGTAAAATATGGACTACCACACACTGATTACATCACGATATTCCGTACGCAGCTTTAGCAAAACGCCGATAGTGCCAGAGCACCTTACGCTGATCCTCAAGGCCGGTCGGGTTGCGCCAACCGCCGGCAATCGCCAGCCCCAGCGGATCCTTGTTATACAGCAGGCCGATACAATCAGCACTCTGGCAGAAGCAACCCCCTACACGTTTGAAGCGCCCTGCATCCTGGCTGTTTGCGCAGATTTGCGCCATTGCTGGAAAAGGTCAGCGGACGGCTTCTGCAGCAACCTGGCCGACACAGCGATTGTAACAACCCATATGATGCTGCAGGCCTGGGATATCGGTGTTGGCAGTTGCTGGGTCTGTGTTTTCGATCCGTTCAAGGTCCGGGAAATACTGAACATTCCGGATCACTTCCAGATTGACTGCCTGCTGCCCATGGGTTATCCTGACCCTAATGCCAAACCAGGTCCCAAACACCTCGACCGCAAGACTTTGACGGAAACAGTCTTTTTTGAAAAATTTTCGACCTGATCTGCCGGAGTATTTGAATGAGTAAAAGAATGTGAGATGAAACATATGGATATCAGTCAGTTTTACAGCAAACCGGACGAGAAACCTCTTGATCAGATCCTCGCGGATGGTGGTTTTTGCGGTATATTTCGCACAATCGGGTGTATTGGCGACAGCTTGTCATCCGGTGAATTCGAATCCTTCGATGAAAACGGCGTGAAAGGCTACCATGATTATTTTGAATACTCATGGGGACAATACATTGCCCGCGCGACAGGTTCCAAAGTTTACAATTTTTCCCGCGGCGGTATGACCGCCATGCAATACTGGGAAAGCTTTGCCGAACAGAGTGGCTTTTGGGACAAAGATAAGCTGTGCCAGGCCTACATCATAGCGCTCGGCGCCAATGATCTTTTCGGCTTAAAGCAGGAAATCGGTTCTGCGGCGGATATTGACCTGGATAACTACGAAAATAACGCGCCTACCTTTGCCGGCTATTACGCAAAGATCATTCAGAGGCTGAAAGCAATGCAGCCCAAAGCACGTTTTTTTATCATGTCGATGCCGCATGATGAGGATGCGGAAAGAAATGTGATCAAAGACAGGCATGCCGCTTTGCTTTATGAACTGGCAGCTTTATTTGATTTCACGTATGTTCTTGACTTTGCCCGGTATGCACCGGTATACGATGAAACCTTCAAGCGGAATTTTTATCTGGGCGGACATTTGAACGCAGCCGGTTATCTGCTGACTGGCCGTATGGTCTCCTCCTATATTGACTATATCGTCAGGCATAATCCTGAAGATTTTTCACAAGTGGGTTTCATCGGGACACCGTTCCATAACAGCACCGCGAAATGGTAAGCTCACCCCCTGCTCACTGAACGCTGGGGCAGGCCGCCTGAACCGTAATCTGCTCTACGTTATATGTGCATGTTTCCCGTTCCGATTAGCTTTACTGCCTCTTGTCCTCCATGTCGGACGAGGGGCGATTGATATCAATGCCAATCGGGTTGCGGATGATGGCAGGCACTTTTTTCCAGCCCAGCAAGATACAGGCTTTCAAGCGCTTTTCACCGAACATGATCTGGTAGCCTTCACCTTCCAGATCACGGGTCAGGACAATCGGCTGCAGCAGACCGACGTTGCTGATGTTGCTGGCAATCTCAGCGACCTCCTGATCGTTGATACGCCAGTATTCCAGATCATCCAGACGGATACCCTTGATATCGCTGACATCAACCTGGGTTATCGTTTCTGCCTGCTTACTAGCCGTGCCCGCTCTGTCCAGCCCGCGTTTAAAAGAATAAATATAGGGAATAGCCAGATCGACATTCTTGTTACGCTGAATTTCCTTGGTGGCTGTCTTGACGATTTCGTACATGATGCGCGGCCGGTCTACCGCGTCGGTTATGTAGCGCAGCCGGAACAGGGTGCCGTAATCCCATGTGTCCGCGCGGACATAGGGCTTCGTACCGGTTTTTTCAATAATGTCCCGCGTGACAGACCTTGCCGTGTTGAGCAGGATGGTCTCAACCGTATCCCAGTCGGAATCAAGCGTTACTCTGAATAAAGCTTCGTCCAGAATATAGGAAGCCGTCTCGGTGGATTTAAGGTGCGTGTAATTGATGACAACCTGTCCAAAGAGCATCGCGTTCGGCACATGGACCATACGTCCGACCGGCTCCTCGCTGCCGATGCTGCCACCGACCTGATTGAGGGTCAGATACATTGAACTGAACTTGACGATGTCGCCGATCAGGCCAAGCGTCGGGAACTGAACACGATCTCCTATCCGGTAAGGCCGCATCAACGTAACCATAACCCAGGCTGCAAAGCCGCTGACCGGCGCCTGGAGCGACCAGCCGAGCAGCATGCCGCCGAACATGGCAAAAAATGAAGAAAAAGCGTCGAGACGACCAAAAATATAAGCAGCGCCAATGACAAGCGCCATGACGACAAGCATCCGGTTGAAACTGCCCATCATGCCGATCTCGTTATCATTGCCATGTTTGACATGGATCTGCAGGATAGAGAGCAGCATCAGGACAAAATAACCGCTTATGCAGGCCAGGATGACAAAAATGGCATACATCAGGGAATGACGATCGTTGAGCATCGCCAGATGAATGCCGCGGCGATCCATGAACAGTACAAAAGCAGCCAGCAGCACACAAATCAATAAGCCCAGTAAACTCTTTTTCAGCCTTGTTTTTTTAGTTGGACCTGGCCTTGTTTTATGATCTTTTTCAAGGTCTGCAGCACTCGCCTGGGTTGAAGTCGGAATCTCTTGATTGTCCATGGGAACTCCTGAAGGGCTCACGCCCGGACACGTTATGCGGCAGCTTTCAATCAGGCGGCATCCAGCGTCTATCTTACGCTAAGAACCATGTTAATTCAACTAAAAACCAAGGCAATCCGCCTAACCCTGCGCTAAAGTTTTTTAAATGACCATTCATGAATTCCCGGTTCCATACACCGGTTGTCCGTTTCAGCCCGGTAACCATCGGGTACAGATATCACAGCTTTCGCGTTTTTGGGGACCACGACCTGCATGCTGATGCCATCTGCTGTTCTGAACCAGTGCACGCGCACTTCCCTGCCGGCGATCTCCCTGCTGCATGTAACAAAATCCAGCTCTTTGTCAAAGTACGGGGCTAAGGCAATCTCCAGTGTGCCATCACTGGAAAAGGCATGATCATTGATGCCGCCCAGAACCTTGTAGAAAAAGCTGTCCGCTCCGGCAAGTGGTGTATGGTTGTGGCTGTTCATTTCATTGCCGGTCATGTATTGCCAACGTTCCCAGATGGTTGTCCCGCCCATTTCCAGCATAAAGTTAAAGGAAGGATAATCCCTGCGTCGCAGCATATCCATGGACACCGCGTTGTGTCCGGTTCTGTCCAGCAAATCCAGAAGCAGCTTAGTACCGAAGAAACCCGTAGGGAATTGCGTGCTGCCCCGGGATTTTGTAACCTGAAAGAGTATTTTTTCCAGCAGGACAGCGTGGTATTTTTCCGGTGCTATGCCAAAAAGCAGAACAAGGACACCTGGTACGACACCCAAATCCCGGCAGCTGCCATAATAGCCGCTGCCCAGGTCATGGTTCTTGTCTTCGTAATACCATGTGCCGTAATAATGGGTATCCTGATACTTTTGGGCGAGTTCCTGAAAACGTTCCGTAAAGTAGGCCCGATCGCTCTCAATTCTGAGAATATCTGCGAAATCTGCCATGATATGCTGAAAATCTACGTAATAGGCATCCCTTACAAAGCGCGGCGGCACGTTTTCAACACTGAGGCAGTCACCTAAATCATCTTCCTTTAAGAGCCCTTGAGGGTTGATCGGCAGGATAATCGTTCCGGTACCATCTTTTTGCGGCTTATACTCCATTGTTTTCAGATATTCAGCGAGCTTTTTCAGCCTGGGATAGTGCTTTTTCAAGGAACGTATATCGCCATATTCCCTATAGAGCAGGCGGACAATGATTGCATATGCCGCCTTATACGAGAAGGATTCTTCATATGGCAATTCACTTGTTGAGCAAGGCGTATACACGCTGCCCAGATTACCTTTTTCATCCTGAATATCAGCAATATCATCGAGCCATTTGCGGTAGTACGAACACATGTCAAAGTTGGCAGCAACTGCTTCTGCCGAGGTTTGGGCATCGCCCATCCAGCCCTGGCGCTCATCTCGCTGGCAACAGTCAAGCGGTATGGACTGCTGGTTTGTCCGGAGTGTCCAGACCATGGCGGTATGAATCCTGTTGAGCAATGTGTCGGAGCACTCAAAATGGCCTGTCTTTGTCAACGATGAGTGCGTAACATGTGCCGCGATGCAGTCTGGAGATATGGTGCCCGGCCAGTTGGTAACCTCAACATAGCGAAAACCATGATAGGTAAACCTCGGACGGTAATGCTCCTCTCCCTCGCCTTTCAAGATATAATGGCAGGCACTTCTTGCGCTACGTAGATTCTCGGTGTTCAGCTCTCCATGATCATCAACCAGTTCGGATGTGCGAATCTTTACGGTCCTGCCTCGCTCTCCTCTGACCGATATCGAGACAATCCCTGATATGTTTTGTCCGAAATCAACGATAGATCTGCCATTGCCCCGATCAGTGATGGACACTGGAGAAAGATCTTCGATAACTTTTATGGGTGGTATCGTACTGTGAATAAGCGCTCGTGCCGGACTGTCAACAACGCTGGCCTGATTAAAGCCACGGTCATCAAAATTATAGCTGTCCCATCCCCTGATTTCCTGCCTGGCATCATAATCCTCTCCATAATAAATGCCGCTTATGACGATGGGGGAATGAGCTGTTCTAAACGATTCATCGCTGGCAACGATGTCAGAAGTACCGTCTTCGTAATGGATTTCCAGTTGCAGTATGGCGCAAAGCGATCCCAGGTAATACCTTAACCAATGGTCAAACGCTTGGGGGTCTTCCGTGGTGACCGGCCAGTGGGCACCCAGCATGATACTGACCGTATTCTCTTCATCCTTGAGCATCGCCGTAACATCGTAGGCCATGTATTCACAGCGATGCCTGTAATTTGTATAAGAAGGGGAAAGGACATCGTCACCAGCTTTTTTGCCATTGATATAAAGTTCAAAATAGCCCAGACCTGTAACAAACGCACGTGCTTTCCTCACTTTGCCCCTGGTTTTGAACGCACGCCGGAACAATGAACCGCCGGATATCCATTGTGCCTTCCAGTGGCAGCTGACGGCCTCATCACCCACTCTGACCAGCCCGGTCTCGAAGCGTTCTTCAGCGTGAGCTTCACAACCGTTCTCATCAGTTGTATAAACGGTCATTGTATATTCTCTTCCAGCTTCCAGAGCGATACCGGTTGCCATCCTCGTCCAGGCGGACTGAATAGAGCCACTGTCCCATAGTGTCCGTCCGTTAGAGGAGACAACAAGCCTGCACTGTTTCTGGAAATCTCCCGGTCCGTTGAAAACCCAGCTTATTTCCGGTTTTTCAACGTCGATGAAAGCAGGGGCTGGCAAATTCTCGCAAAGTATTTTTTCCGGCATTCAAGGATCCCCCTCAATAATTGAATCATAATGATGAAAACAGCATGCTGATCAGGCGTTTTTCAAGCCAATCACCCTGGCCCGGCACCTTTTAGCCAAATCGGCGATGACCAGGCATATTGCCTGTTCGCTTGTGACACCCTGATATAATAGTAGTTTTCCTCAGTAGACAGATTCCTGTCTGTCCAGGCAAATGAGGCCTTATAACCTTGTTCCGGAATAAGGCGATGGATTTTCACTTTGTAGGCGTTATGATAGCAAACATCTTCCGTTATGTTGACCGCTTCGCCAAGCTCAAAGACTTCCTGAATCCTTTTTTTTGATTCCTCGATCAGCGGTTCAATATAGGACTGTTCCAGCAAGGTTCTGATGTCATAGACAAGTTGTTTGCCTTCTATGTTGATCAGGATCCGGTCGTCCGGTGACGCTTCTCCTTCGATAACCAGGGCTTGCGTGTTTCCTCTGCTCATTCCGAAATCAGTCATACGCCTGTGCTCTGAGTTCAGGCTAAACGTACAGGTGTCACCTTCATAGGCATAGCTTTGGTTGTTCGTGGTGAAGCAGGGTTCAACAGACAGAATTTGCCCGTTCTCAATTTGATAGCTGCCGGACCATTTTTTTGTATAAGCGCCAAAATTGACAGGACCCCAGCCGACTGTGAAACGGTGTTTGAATTTAATCCTGCCTTCCGGACAGTTCTCTTCCCAGGTCCCCTGATGACAGTAGGTATGCGCTACACGGCCGTTCTTGATGACTTCAATGCGGTCGGTCGCGCTGGAACCGCTGACATTAACCTTGATCCGGGCACTTTTTGCCGGCTTTTCTATGATACTACCCATGAAGTGGTTGTTCAGCCTGTAGTCAAGAACGATCCGATCCCCTGTGACACCATACGTCCGCCTGTTTTTAACCGCCTCCCATATCCCCTCACGGGTAAGGCTTTCAGCACAGACCGCAGCAAGCCCCACACCCCAGGTGCCAACCATAGGTGCTGAGGTATCGGCAGATGCGATGATACCGAAGTGATAACCTTTTTTCAGCCCTTCCTGCACACTTGTGCTTTGTACACGGGGGCCCATGGAAAGGTTTGTTTCCATGGGTACAGGCGTCAGGCAGCCTTCACTGCTGCCGTGGACACTGAAGATCTCCACAAGCGGGCTGAGCTGCTCATCCATGTACCGCCAGTCTTTGGATCGTGCCCCGGGTTTATAGGCTGTATGGTGGGGAATGGCTATGCCCTGATGCTCCCGCAGAATCTTGTAAAGATCGGGTACACTTTCTGCATCGGTGAGGATCGCGTCGTCCGGATCCAGGTAGAAAACATTGTGATCGCCATATGTATAGCGGTCTCCATGCCATTCATAGCCCATAAAGGTGATGAATTTACCCGGCTCATTGTACCGCTTGACAAGATCCCTGATGATCTCCCAGTGCCTGTCAAAACTGGGATCATGCCCCTCGGATTCGATGGTCAGGCCGTTTATAAAATTTTTGATAAAGGCATAATAGGCAATGGGGAAAAAATCAACATGCCCTCTGGCTTTTTTAAAGGTATCTTCAACCAGCTGCAGGTTTGCTTCCCTGTTAGCCGGCGTCGTATACCCGACCGCGTTAACATGAAAATCACC
>JAAYLM010000148.1 GCA_012521915.1 Oscillospiraceae bacterium
CACATTTTTGCCGACCTGATTTCAGGTCAGCTGTGTCCTTATCTTTTTGTCTTGTTTGCTATGCATTTTATACGTAGCTGGCATGTAATGCAATCAAGGGTTTTTAGGTTGGGGTCAGGTCGGGCATAAAGTTCGAAATCATTCATATTGTAAAGGTTTACAGCTGTTCAGAAAGATTTTTACGTGTCGTTTCGGCTGGCTTTCAGTGATCCGGCAAAGGCTTTCCCAGATCATGGTTTGAAGGGAAGTGATCAGTGGAGAAGCAGACAGGCTTGTACGTTCACTCAATGATGATCGGGCTACGGTATCGGCTGCGCAGCTGCATGGTAAAGCGGGCCAGAACCAGGACGGAGGCGGTGATCGGAACGCCGAGAATCATGCCCGCAACACCAAAAAGCTTGCCAAAGAACAAGACGGAGAAAATAACCAGCAATGGATGCAGTCCGACGCTATGGGCCATAACTTGGGGAGAAAGCAAATTGGATTCAACCTGCTGAACAACCACAATCAGGATAATGACCCAGAGTGCTGTGATCGGCCGATTCATCAGCGCGAGAATCACAGGTAGGATCCCACCGAGAAAAGGTCCGAAATAAGGAATAATATTGGTGATCCCGGCGATCAAGCCGATCGTCAGAGCATGCGGCAGGCCAATGATAAAGCAGCCTAGTCCGGTTAGAACACCGACAAAACAGGCGACAATCAATTGACCGCGCAAAAAGCCACCCAGCGCTTTGCGGATCTCATGGGCAGCATCCTTGACAGCGGCCCGGTGGCGCAGGGTAATGGTTTTCATGAGCAGCAGCTGGATTTTGTCTTTGTCTTTCAGATAGTAGAAGGCGATGATCGGGGTAAGAATGATGTCGAGCAGTGTACCGGTCGAGGCGATGAGAAACTGATAAATGCGGTCGAAGGCGTCACTGAGCAGTTCGGTCAAACGCGACAGTTCTTTATCGATATCAATATATTGAAAAACAAAATCAGGTATAAAAGAAAGGTTGCCGTCCCTAAAATCCGCCAGAAACTGTTCAACAAATTTAACCAGGCGGGGAACATCACGCCCAAGGAGCGCGACATCCTGGGCCAGCTGAGGCACAATAGCCATGATCAAGCCAGCCAGCAGGCCAACCAGGAGCAGGAAAACAATCAAGATGGCAAGAACACGGTGCATGCCCCGATGCTGCAGCAGTTTGACAAGAGGGTTGAGTAGAAAAGCCAGGAAGAACGCATAGATAAAAGGCCGGATCACACCGGCGAGGCTTGGCCAGACATAAATGAGCGCCAGAAGAACAAGCACGGCCAGCCCCAGGTCGATCAGAAACCCATATCGTTTGATATTCATCTTGTTGTCATGGTTGGTCATGTTTTCTCCTGCCACCACCGTTGCCAGTCTTTGATTTGCTTCAAAGGCGGGTATACGGCAAGAAAGCGTTCTGTTTCCAGTATAGCGTTTTATATCCAGTTAGACCAGATGCAATGATGACTGGCTTTTTACTGAAGTACGCTAAAGGCACCAGGGCAACGGATCATGACTCTTGAAAATTGAGTCATATGACCGGTATAATGGATTAAGAAAATTCTTATTTCAATACCCATGCATCGACGATCTCTGCCTGACAAGCAGATTAGGCAGAATGGATCTGTACAACAGCATATCAGTGCAGTTTGATAATGCCTGCGTATGCTAAGACGCGGTTAAGTCGAAGGGTTCTTTGCCGCAAAGCTTAGACTGCAGGCAGCGGAGGGCATCATCTATGGCTTTTTACAAACAGCCATGCATCCATTGTGGAACGCTGGTTGAACGTGACGCGCGTTTTTGTCCTGCCTGCGGCAGCAGCAGTCCGTTCGGCTATCTCTGTCCTTCTTGTTTGCGTCCAATAGAAAAAAACCAGATGCTTTGCTCTGGTTGTGGCAGACCACTGTATGTTCCCTGTCCACATTGCGCCCAACAGACCTTTGTCGACGAGCGATGCGGGCATTGCGGGCAGTCTTTGATGATCCTCTGTGAAAATAAACGCTGCGGTGTGCTGCAGTTTTTTGAAAACTCGAAGTGTACCGCTTGCGGGAAAAAAATTAAACATAAAAAATGACAGAAAGAAATGAGGGTGTGACACATGCTGAAATCATTTACCCGGAATTACGAAGACAATTCTACAGATGCAGGCTTCCAATTCACGTTTTATTGTGATGTTTGTAATGACGGCTACAAAAGCAGCTTTGTAGAATCCGAAACATATAAACGGGGGAAAGGACTGCGCAACCTGTCCCGCGGTCTGGGTCTGCTGGGCAATCTGGCCGGTGGCCGTCTGGGCAACCTTGGTTATTCTGTTGAACGGGGAGGCGATATTCTTTCAGAACGTTTTGAAGGACAGTCCCCGGAATGGCATAAAGAACACGAAAATGCATTCACACAGGCGCAGAATGAAGCACAGCAGCATTTCCACCGCTGTCACGGTTGTCATCAGTATGTATGTGATGCTTGTTTTAATGAAGATGAAGGGCTATGCACAGACTGCGCGCCTCGTCAGGAAGTCTATGTTGCCAAAGCCAGAGCTTCTGCGATGCGGCGCAATGTGGATGAAGCGGGTGAAGAAGCCATTGTCTAGAAAGGTGAAATCGAGAGTAAAACAACCATCTGCCTTGTCTGTGGCAAGCCTGCCGGCAGCGGCAAGTTCTGCAACAATTGCGGCGCTTCTATGGCCTTACTGGTCTGTCAGCGTTGCGGTGCTAAAAATGCCCAAGGCGTCAAGTTCTGCAACAATTGCGGGGCATCGATGTCAGCAGCGACTCCAGAACCGGGCCTTTGCCCTTCCTGCGGGACCCAGAACGCACCAGGGATCAAATTCTGCGGTGAGTGCGGCACGAAGCTATGATGCAGAATGCCGTTTCCCCCCGGAGGTGACATGAAAGACTCTTTCTATACCGGTTATTGTGAATCACATGCAGGATCTGGAGAAGCCAGACTGATCATTGGTGAGCGGGAACTCTTCATTGAGACACCTTTCACCCGGGATGTTTACACCTTTGCGGATATGGAAGCGATAACCCTATCCGATTATTCAGTACAGATTAAGGCAGATTCACGCTTCCTGAGTGTATCCCGGCTGGGCAATGCCTGCGAATGGTTTTACCGTGAATTGATACAAGCTTACAACCAATGCGTGATACGGGCTCTTCTGGTTGATGGTCAGCCATTGCTGAAGACAAGCGGCCAGTGTCGGTATGAGGGGATGGTCAGGGGTGCTGACATCCATGTATACCCGGACTGCCTCTGTGTCCTGCCTCCGGACATAACGTCCAGAAGGATACCCTTTGTTTTCCTCAACGAGCTGAAAAGGATCAGTTATACACTCTGCCTGTCGTTAACTACGGGCGAGCAGTATGAATTTTCCATGCTTGGGCGCGATCTCGATCCGCTTTATCGGTCGATAACCGACCAACTCCATATATTGAAAGATAAAAACCGTAACTTCAACCGAATGCTGGACCACTCAGTTGCAGACCCAGAACAACACAGCGCTAAAACACTGCTTCAAGAGGGTGTAGCAGCCTTACCGGTCAGCCTGCCCGATAATCTGGCCGGAATCCTGGACGGAAAGGTTCGCAACAGCAAGATGAGCGGGACATATGCGCTCCTTGGCGGGATGGTGGATCCTGTGCAGATGGCGACAGGGATCAAAGGTTTGACAGACCAGGAAGTTGAATCCGTAAAAGAAAAAATGCTTGCTGAACTGGCCGATTCAGCTGCTGAGGACTGTGAATTGACTGCAGAGCAGGAAGAATCGCTACACTGGATGATCTGGGTGATCGCGCCAGGCAGAAACAGTGATCGGGTGATTGTGGAGTTTTGTTTCCCTCAAGAGGATGCCGCGACATATCTTTTCAGCTTCGATCACACTTATGAATCGATGCTGATGTTGCTCAATCGAGGCCTGGAGGCAACAAAACTGGGCAGGGAGGTTTTTTCCTTGAGCGAACAGCAATTGAACAGCGCGGCGTATGCGGATGCCCGGATGCTTGTGGTGCGTACACCGGCATTACAGTCTTTACGTCGACAGTATATCGGCCGGGTGATCCACCACAGCTTAAGCAGCTGGCAGAAGGGTGTGGAGGCCCATCTGACAAAAACGTCGTCCGCAGATGAAACGGGCGCCAGCCGGTTTTGCGTCACTTGCGGCGCCAGGCTGGGAGAGCAGGTAAGGTTCTGTCCTTCATGTGGCAGGCAAGTTCGCTGACGGGATCATGTTTTATTAGAGAAAGGATGTTTTCATATGCAGTCTCCAACCGCTTTTTTCGGTTTTACACCAGGCAGTGATCGTCATATCGTCCATTGGGACAAGCTTTGTGCATATTACCGGCTGCTGGCGGCAGAATCCGATCGGGTCCGCTGCATCGAGATGGGAAAGACCACATTGGGCAACCCCTTTCTGGCGCTGATCATCAGTTCACCTGAAAACCTCACCAAACTGGATGATTACCGCGACATCAGCATGCGTATCTCCGACCCCAGAGGCCTTGACGATCAAACAATTGCCAGGCTCTGCGAGGATGGCCGAGCTGTCTGTATGCAGTCGATGAGTCTGCATGCTGATGAGATCGGCGGCGCGCAGATGGCGCCTGCTCTTGCCTTTGATCTGGCGACTGGTCAAACACCTGAAATTGCCAAGATCCTTCAGAATGTGATTTTTATCATGGTGCCAAGCTTTAATCCTGATGGCCTTGACATGATCGCGAACTGGTACG
This sequence comes from Oscillospiraceae bacterium, assembly GCA_012521915.1. GTDB lineage: Bacteria > Bacillota > Clostridia > Saccharofermentanales > UBA5734 > JAAYBY01. Next base: position 4,744 of record JAAYLM010000148.1, read on the forward strand.
ATGAAACGCTCGATACGCCCTATGAAGGCTCAGGTTATCCGAAGATCTGGCATCCATACGGAGGGCACTCCAACAACCGTGACGCGATCGCGGAAAATCTCGTTGAGTCGCGTTATGTCAATCAGCTCCTTTTTCGTGAGTGGATGCCTCAAGCTTATCAGGACCATCATCATCAAGGTGCGTTTTCAGGACGTTTCTTTATTGTCCCATATGAAAATCCTGTCCGGCCGTTTTGCAGCCCGCTTATTTGGAGGGAACTGGCGTTTTATGGATCAAACATGGCGATCAGACTGGAGTCCGAGGGGATACGGGGTGTCATCAGTGATGCAATCTACCCCTGCCGGGGCCATTTTGGTTTCCATTACATGGTCAACAGCCACAATATCGCCGGCATGCTAACGGAAAGCGCCTCAGCACGGCTTGCCACACCCATATTCATTCATGAAGAGCAGCTTAATAACCCGATTGAAAACACCCACTGCCCCAATCCATGGCCTGGCGGCGAATGGCATCTTTCCGATATTGTGCGTCAGCAGTATATTGCCGCCATGGGACTGCTTTCCACGATGGCCAATCACCGCAGTATGGTTCTGCGCAATATGGTGCAAAAAGCCCTGCGTCAGACCCATGCGGGGGAGACCAACTCCATCCAGGCGTTCCTCATACCCCCCGATCAGCATGACCGCTTCACCGCTTATAAGCTTGTTGATATTCTCCAGCGGCAAGGTATCGAGCTATCTGTAGCAGCGGAACCTGTCGCAGCAAAAAGCGGTGTTTATCCTGCCGGTACCGTTATAGTCCCACTCGCCCAACCAAAGTACGGTGTCATCATGACACTTCTGGCCAGAAGCGATTATCCTGACAATGAGTTTACCCGGCGTCCCGACGGCTCTATTGCCGCCTATGATGTCATGACTGATAATATCGCCGAATATATGGGCGTGTGCGTGGTCCCTGCCTTCAGCGCAGTCAAGGTTAAGACAAAACCGTATTGCGTTTCCCCGGGTACGTCTGATCTGAACCGCGCCTTCCCCGCTTCAGAAAATGACAGCTTCCGGCAAGCCAACGCGCTCTTAAACGCTGGTCATCCGGTCTTTCGCGCCAGTAACGGTGACTTTCATGCCAACACCTGCCCGGAGGGCGCCCTTCCGGTTCGTCTGGCCAGGCTCGGTGTCTTTCAGGCGCGTGTAGGTGGAAACCCGGATGAAGGATACACCAGACTTTTGCTTGAACAGTTCGGATTCCCCTACAAAACGGTGGAACCGGATAATCTGATCGAGGCGCTCAACGATCTTGATGTACTGCTAGTACCATCCTACAGCGCGGATTCACTGCGTGGCCGGGGCACTGATCCCGAAACGCTGCCGCCAGCCTATCGTTCCTGGCTGACAGAGGATCATGAACAGGCTCTGCGCGACTTTGTTGAACGTGGCGGCAGGCTTCTTGCATTTGACGCGGCTGTCATGTATGCCGTAGACGTCCTTCGCCTGCGTATCCGTAATCGTGCGGAAGGGCAGCCGGCAAGCGCATACAATACGCATGGTTCCACGCTTCGCGTCAATGTGTCCTGTTCACCTTATACGCTTGGTATGCCACAGGACGCACTGGTGCTGCATTTCAACAGCGCCGCGCTGGAGATCACGGAACGTGTCAATCCGGAAAAATATCGTTGCGATGTCCGTTTCATACGTGAAAAACTGTTGATGAGCGGTCTGCTTATCGGTGAAAAGTATATAAAAGGTCTGCCATGCATGATAACCGCCCAAGTTGGCGAGGGTGAAGCTGTGCTGTACGCCTTCTCACCTCAGTATCGGGCGCAGACTGACGGCACCTTCAAGCTTTTGTTTAACACGCTTTATATTATGTGATGTACTCATTGGTAAATGATTTAGTTTTGTCAAAAACTTTACGGTACTTTGTCTGCAGAGCACGTTGCTTCACCGCTAGACATCAAATGCGGCTTCACGCATCAGGGACGCGAAAATGTCTTTGACAGACAGGATTTCCTTGATGCGATGCACTGCTTCTCCGCAGAATACAAGGGCCCGCGATGGATCGCCGCCTGCACAAGCGTTGATGAGCGCATCCATAATGCAGAGTTTCTGACTGCATTTTTTCAGGCACTGATAGCAGTCGGTGTCCCTTTTGTAGTCTGCTCGTTCAACTTGTTCGACAAAATGGCTGCGCAAAGCCTGGCCCGGCAAACCGACAGGACTGTGGATCAAAGTCACGTCGTCGCGAGAGGCCTTCAGGTACTGGAACTTGAAATAATCCGAGGCGTTGGATTCCTGGCTGGCGGCAAAGCGCGTGCCCATCTGCACGCCGTCAGCTCCCATTTTCAAGGTCGCGGCCAGGTCATGGCCATCAATGATGCCGCCAGCGCCGATGACCGGTATGCTGACGGCTGCCCGGACTTCCGGTAAAATATCGCGCATCGGCCGTTCCGTTCCCAGATGGCCGCCGGCTTCCTTACCTTCGACGACAACAGCGGCTGCACCGAGCTTTTGCGCCAGGAACGCCAATTTTGCTGAAGATACGATCGGAACAATAGGGATGTTGCTTGCACGTCCCCAGGCAAACATGTCGCGGGAAAAGCCGGCACCTGATAAGATGAGGTTGATTTTCTCTGCGAGCGCAGCCTTGACCAGATCGGCAAACTGGCTGACCGCGAACAACACGTTGACACCGATGATGCCGTTGCTCATTTTCTTAGCCTGGCGGATTTCACCCTGCAATTCCCCGACAGACATGCCGGTTCCGGCAATAACGCCGATTCCGC
>JAAYLM010000149.1 GCA_012521915.1 Oscillospiraceae bacterium
CGCCGTATCAAGCTGGTCTTCAACCGCGCCTACCGCTACTATTATGCTTTGGCCATCGTCTTCGGCGTACAAAAGCAAATCATGATGGTGTTCGCCCCCTGGGTCCTGATCGACCTGCTCGGCAAAAAAGCCGATACCCTTGCCCTGCTGACCATTATCGGCTCCTTTATCGGCATCTTCTTTATCCCGGCCCTGGGGCGCTGGGTTGACCGCTTCGGCATTCGCAAAATGCTCTATGTCGATGCTTTTTCCTTTATTGTCGTCTATATACTTTACGGCATCCTGAGCGCGCGCTTCAATCTGGGCTTCTTTGCCCGGACCGGGCTTCCTGTTCTGTTTGTCTTCGCTCTTTTCGTAATCGACCGCATGTCCATGCAGATGGGCTTGATCCGCTCCCTGTACCTGCGCACCATTGCCCTGAAGCCGGAAGATATTGGTCCGACCCTGACCCTGGGTCAGAGCATGGACCACTTCGTCTCCATCACCTGTGCTGCCCTGATGTCCCTGATCAACTATTTTGTGCGCGCAAGGCTGTCATCCCGGATGATAGGGCAGCACCTGGTAAGCCGTCACCTGTTTCAGGTAGCGCGTCTTAGCCTGGCTGACGGTCAGCTGCAAGTCAAGTTGATGAGCTTCTGTTATATGTCTTGTCCCCTCATGTGATAAACAGTGAAAAAATCTATATGCATAAGTGTACGCTGGCATGGCGAAAAATGCTCTAGACAGGCTAAAAGGGGGTAACATAAAATGAAGCCTGATTTCAGTTTTAAGTATAACGGTAAAAAATATGATTATAGCTCTTTTAAAAATAACAAAGGTGTTCTGGATGATGCGCTGACGGTCACCTTGTTAACAAACGACTACAGCGAATATGATGCCGTAGAATGGGTCATGTATTTTGAGAATACAGGCCAGCGGAACAGTGGCATTATTTCGGAAATTTATGATTGCGATATCAGCTACAGTATAGGCGAAACGCCCCTGAAGAAAACCGGTTTCAGACCCGAACCCGGAAATATCTTTGTGAAACGCATGAACGGCATGGTGGATGGTCATCATTATTGGGAAAATGATATGGTTTCTGCGACAGAGTACCAGTTTGAGGCTATTTATTTACCAGATCATGTAACGAGAAAATTCCAAAACACACGTGGCCGCTCAAGCGAAGGCACGATGCCCTTTTTCACGCTTGAATATAAGAATAAGGGTTTTGTCCTTGCCGTTGGCTGGACAGGTTCCTGGAAGACTGAGTTCAAGCGAGAACAGGATACTGTTTTTGTCAAGTCCGGCTTACAGAAAGCGAGATTCTATTTAGAGCCTCATGAGAAAATAAGAACCACATCAACGCTGGTCATGGCGTATTCTGAGCAGGATGACAGCGTAAATAAATTCAGAAGACTGATAAAAAACCATTTTTCACATAAAGCCTGTACTGCGGCAAACAGAGACGGGCTTATGGCACTTGAGTTTTGGGGCGGACTGCCAAGCGGGGAAATGAAAAAAAGACTGGAAGAACTCAAAAATCATGGGGTTAAATTTGAGGATTTGTGGTTGGATGCTGGCTGGTATGGTCAGTGTGAAAAGTGCGATGATCCTTTTTCAGGGGATTGGAGTCAAAACACGGGGGATTGGCATGTGAATCAAAGGGTTCACCCTCATGAGTTAATTGACGTAAAAAGCGCCGCCAGGGAAAACAATATGAACATGATGCTTTGGCTTGAACCTGAGCGAGTGACCTCAAAGACCCGTGGCTACAAAGAGCATCCCGCATGGTTTTTAAGTATTCCCGATAGCGACAGCCATATATTATATTATGGTCATGATGAGGCTTTTGATTATATCTTTAATACCGTTGATGCCTACATAGAAAAACTTGGCATGTCTTGTTTCCGCCAGGATTTCAATACTGATTTGAAAGCGTTTTTGGATAAGAATGAGGAGGAAAACCGCGAAGGAATATTGGAGGTCAAGCATATTGAAGGCATGTATAAACTTTGGGATAAGCTTCTAGAAAAACATCCGGGGTTGATCATTGATAACTGCTCAGGCGGCGGCAGAAGAATCGATATTGAGACACTGAAACGCTCCATACCGTTTTTCAGAAGCGATTATCAATGTAATTTTAATGAAAATCCGGACGTTTTGCAGACCCACAATACGGGCATATCAAACTATTTGCCCTATAACGGCTGTACCAGCAAAACAAAATCGGATACATACGCGATAAGAAGCTCCTATTCTTCAAGCTGGGGTGGTGCTTATTATAACGGCATTACGCAAAGCATGTCAGAAGATGATTTTGCCTGGGCTAAGCAAACAAGTGATGAATACTTGAAAATCAGACACTATTTCACCATGGATTTTTATAATCATGGCTCATCCGTGTATGATGATACAGCCTGGGCTATATGGCAGTATCATGA
>JAAYLM010000150.1 GCA_012521915.1 Oscillospiraceae bacterium
CTGGCGGGAAATCCACGCACTCGATCCGGACATCCCGCTGTATCAGCCGGAAAGTTTTGTGGTCGTTGAACACGAGGGTGTAACCGTTTCTTTATATAGCGACCTGGCTCGAATGCGCCGTCATTTGATCGAAACATCCCCGGAAGACCGTGTGGAAATCAATCATTTTTGCGATGCGATTGCAGCTATGGCCGAACTCCGGATCCCTTTGCGCGCACCGGACTTGATGAACCCGTTTGAGATTCTCCGTACAGGTTGGGCTGCGCGAGAAAGTCAGCGGATCATGAAAAAATATCACGAAGCACTATCAAGTTATGTCCAGCGCTTTCAACACCCGGCAATCCGGCAGGCTTTGCTTACGATTATTCCTGAGCAGTATCAAACCTATGCCCTGATCTTTACATTGGGAACCGTCTGTTCCCAAAATGGCGGACGCCCTGCCGGGGGATCACGGGCTATGGCCTTGCGTATGGCTGATTATTACCAGAACCTTGGTGGAGAGCTGGTGCTGGGCCAGGCGGTTGACCACATTCTCATAGAGAACGGCAAGGCCGTTGGTGTCGCCTTGTGGCCAGACAGCGAATCTGTTGAAACGGAGGCTGTATATGCTGATTACGTTGTTCCGGCCACCGATGTGCATGTCACCCTGAGCACGCTGCTGGAAGGCCGTTTCCCCGCAGCCAACATTGCCCAGCGCGACAACGATCCGCGCATCTATCCGACACCGAGCTCCGTTTATGCCGCTTACGCCGTTGACGATCCGTTAACAGATGTACCGCCGGACTTATTTTTTTCCAGTGCCCCCTACACCTTTGAAAGTGAACAGTATGAGCATCTTTCACTTAAGCATTATGCATACGAGCCGTCTTTTGCCCCGGCAGGCAAAAATGTCCTGATTGCCTACCTGCCGGCTGATTATTACTGGTGGAGCGACCTGGCAGAAGATGAAAAGGCCTATAAAGCTGAGAAAGTCAGACTGGCATTGGATCTCCAGCAGGCCATTGTTCACCGATTCCCTCACCTGGCTGGTAAAATAACGAGTCTGGACGTCGCGACCCCCCTGACCTATGAACGTTACTGCAGCGCCTGGCGCGGATCCTGGATGTCTTACGGGCCTACCCCCCAGGCCGAGCGGATGTTTTTGCGCGGCCGCCTCAAGCGTGTGAAAAACCTCTATATGGCTGGCCAGTGGCTGATGCCGCCTGGCGGTCTTCCTGTCGCCATCCTCACAGGCCGCTGGGCCATCCAGCGAATCTGTCAGGTCGAGAAACAGCCCTGGCGCTGTTCAAATTAGAAAAGAAGAAAGGATTCATGACCATGATCAACAACACCTGCCCACGTCCAGAGCATCCCCGTCCCCAGATGCAGCGGGAACAATGGCTATCTTTAAACGGCTCCTGGGATTTCCTGATTGACTTCAGCAAGAGCGGTAAAGAGCGTGCTTTCTATAAAGATGGCCCGTTCCAGCAGAAAATCATGGTTCCGTTCTGTCCGGAAAGCCGGCTGTCCGGTATCGCTTTTACCGATTTCATGGCAGCGGTATGGTATCGGCGAACCGTAGATCTAACCGCGGAGCAGATATCCGGCCGCGTTTTACTGCATTTTGGCGCTGTCGACTATCATTGTGAGGTCTGGGTCAACGGAACGTGGTGCGGTACCCACGATGGTGGTTACGCTTCTTTCAGCCTCGACATCACCCGTCAGGTCAGTTGCGGCTCAAACACCCTTGTTGTGATGGCTTCCGATGATAACCGCAGCCTGTCTCAGCCGCGTGGCAAGCAAAGCGCTCGTTATCATTCACACAACTGTGATTACACGCGAACAACTGGCATCTGGCAGACAGTCTGGCTTGAGTTCGTTCCGGAGGCCTATATCCGGCGTTACCGTGTTATCCCCAACATTCATGAACCATCGATCCTGTTTCAGGTTGAGGTTGACGGCGCGGTGGACGGATTTGTGGTTCAGCTCACAGCCAGCTACAACGGTAAAAAGGCCGGCACACGGCAAGCCGTTCTGTCCAGAGGCCAGGCTGAGGGTGAACTGCCACTCGCAGAGTGCCATCTTTGGGAGGCTGGTCAACCAAGACTTTATGACCTGGCTATCGAGTTGATTCATGATCAAGGTATTGTTGACTGTGTTAGCGGTTATTTCGGCCTGCGGGAAATCCAGTTGAAGGATAAGGCCATCTACCTGAACGGCCGTCCGGTTTTTCAGCGACTTGTTCTTGATCAGGGCTTTTATCCTGATGGCATCTATACAGCGCCCAGTGACGCGGATCTAAGACGCGACATTGAGCTTGCCATGCAGCTGGGCTTCAATGGCGCCCGGCTGCACCAGAAAGTTTTTGAAGAACGTTTTCTTTACTGGGCTGATCATCTCGGCTATCTGGTCTGGGGCGAACATGCCAGCTGGGGTCTTGATTTTCACGCGCCAGGCGGCGGAGAAGGATTGAAACAATTCTTGGGAGAATGGATGGAAATTGTGGCGCGTGATTTCAATCATCCGGCTATAGTCGGATGGTGCCCCTTTAACGAAACCTGGGACCTGGATGGCCGCAAGCAGGATGACGCGGTGCTCCGTCTGGTTTATCAGGTGACCAAAGCCATGGACCGGACCCGTCCCGTTATCGATACCAGCGGCAACTACCATGTTGTCACCGATGTTTTCGATGTCCATAACTATGAGCAGGATCCTGCTGTTTTTGCCGCCACCTTTGCTCCAATGGCCCAAGGAGGTGACGTGTACAACAGCTTTCCGCAACGCCAGACTTATCAGGGCGAACCCTATTTTGTCAGTGAGTACGGAGGCACATGGTGGAACCCTTCAGGTGGTGCTGAAGGCTGGGGCTATGGCAAACAGCCGGCCAGTGAAGCTGATGTGCTGGCACGCTACAGTGGCTTGACCGCCGTGCTGCTGCGAAATCCGGCGATCTGCGCCTTCTGCTACACGCAGCTGACCGATATCGAGCAAGAACAAAATGGGCTTTACCATTATGACCGCAGCCGCAAATTTTCCGTTGAAACCTATCAGGAGATTCGCCGGACGAACATGAC
>JAAYLM010000151.1 GCA_012521915.1 Oscillospiraceae bacterium
TAATGAATGCCATTATATCGTGACGTCATGATGATGGTACCATTGTTTTTGCAGATTTAACTGATCTGACTCGTCTCATATCGTGTTTACTGTCCGTTTATCCTCCAGTAAACCAAAACGAATCTCACACTGTGCTTCACAGGTTTCTCCGAAAGTCAGCGGTACGCCGATGAGCAACGATTGATCACGGCCATCCTTGGCTACATGCAACCCATCGAAATTGATGACGTACAGATTGTCAGGCGCGCGCACAAAGGCCATACCGGTTTCTCCTGCCGGACGTCTGGCTTCCAGATGAAAAGTCATCGTTGCTTCGTCAAAGTGTGCACGAAGCAGATCCATCTCACCCATGGTCAAGTGCATATCAGTACCGATCAAGGTCGGTTTTGAAAAATCCTGGGTCAGGCGAAAAACGCGCACGGTTTCAGCACCCACCCAAATACGCAAACGGTCAGTGATGCTTCCGATGAAGGATTCGTCCCAGAAAGCCCAGACCAGCCACGCGTGTTCTGAGGATAACCCAAAGCGCGTTAAATCCAGATCATAATAGCGCGGCTCAGTTGTCAGGTTATAGACGATCACAAGATCGTAGGTCTGCCAGGCTGTATTGATCCGACGCCAGAAAATTGATGCTGACTGCGGGTGCGGTGCATCAAACAGGTCAATCGGGCGAGCGAGTTCAACCGACCTTGGTAGTGTCTTTTTAATCAAAGACAGCCGGTCATCAGCGATATGGCGCAGGTCATCGCCAAGCATTGACGCACAGCCGGAAAAGGCGTGAATGGTCGCATGCAGGCGTGCATGAGCAAGTGACAGTGGCTTGTCCACTGTCAGGACATTGCCTGAGTCATTTAAATAAAAGCGGCGGTGCGTATGGAAGTTGGCAGCGTGGTTCATCAAGGCATAGCGTGCGCCGGTCCAGAACGTCTGTTTGTTGATCACATAAGTCCCTGGATAAAAGAAGGTACCCGGTGACAGCGGTCGCCCTTCGCCAAAATCACTGCCTGTACGCACGGCATCGAGAACGCCTGCGTTAATCATGGTCGGACCAGACGAACCAAGCAGATAAGTGTCATCTCCGGCAGCTTCCCGGATAGCCCTTACAAAGACAAGATAAGCTTCCGGACCAGCGACCTGGCGCTCGTCGTAATGACTTTTATAGGGAAAACGCGATGCTGTACCGGCACCAGCCTCCAGAAAGTCAACCATGTAGTAGCGCACACCCCAGTTCCGGTAAGTCTGGAAAACCTGACGAATAAATGCAAGAGATTTGGGATGGGTTGGATCCAGTGCATACAGACAAGGACGCTGTTCCTTGGGCAGGCAGCCAGCATCGCCGTGTGACCAGGTTGGCACGACCACCAGATACGCGCCGTCCTTGTCACACAGCAAGGCATCGCCAAACGCTTCCACCAGTTCCGGTCGATTCGCGATATAGAACGGACCGATCCATAATCCGGGAATGAATCCCCTCTTCTCAACTTCAGTGATAAATAACTCGCGCCCCATGGGGATATGTCGCTGGTTCCACTGCAGCCAGTTTCCCGGCAAACCACCTTTAATATTGGTCATGCTGGTCCAAAGATAACGGACGCCAAAACCACCGAGCCTTTGGTTGATTGCGTCAAGATTTGCCAGAGTCACTTCATCATATCGCTCTGAACCATTAATCGGATCAGTCCAGGCCCAGCCAAGATAGCCAATCGGCGGTTCCTGCCAGATGTTTGGCTTAATGATGTCCGCGGCTTGTTCAGCCCAGTCTTCCATCTGCTGATAAGGGTCATCGCCCCAGGCCAGACGTAAGGTTTCGGTGTCGGTCGACGTCCCGGGCTGCAGCTGCCAGCCTGCGAAATCACACCAGGCGTAAAGCGACTGCAGCCTGCCGCGCTCTGAATGGTAATGCACCTCCGTATTAGCCCTCTGGAAAGTCAGAAAACCGATCTGGACAGCCTTATGCTTTGTTTGATTGTAAAATTGTGCTTTGATTTTAGCCATACCCGGGTCTTCGGCATCACCGAGCCGATAAACACGCTGCTGGAATTGTCCTGTTTGCCAAGGTAGCACTACGATCGAATCTTCTGCATCACCGATAGAAAGGGTGTCACATTGCAGCAGTGTCGCGCGTCCCAGCCGAATTGCCTTAATGCCGCTGTTTACAAGCGTTGTTTGCAAATGCAAGGCATTATCACCAAAACTGACATGCACCTGCCAGCGCAATGATCCGGCAGAAAATTCATGCACACCTGATACAACCTCTGGGATACGAAAGAATACGGACGCCCCGTCCAATTCCAGAGCCAAAGTCCATTCTGTGATGTCCAAGCCGCTGACTGACAGTAATTTCTTATGATGCATTTGCTCCTCCTTGTACAGCGAATTCGTCTTTCGTGCCGCATAACCATATTCTATCACCAGTATGCATATAAAATCAGACTTCTCCGGTTGCTTTCGATGGAGAAAGAAGCCGCGCGTTTTTTAATTGCGATCTTGACGATTGATAAGCAATGGTCTTTATTTTATACATATCATACTTTTCTTACTTTTTACGCAAATGGAAATGATGTTCTCCGCTAAAAAGCTGTCGGGTGGTATGCAGCGCAGGCTTTCTGTCTCTATGGCCCTGATAACCGCTCCTCAGATTCTATTCCTTGACGAGCCAAACCCTGGGACTCGATGTGCTTGCCCGCCGTGATGTGGCTACACCTGTCCTTCGTGTGGCTATATGCCGTGGTCTTCTTTGGCCTGGCTGTCCTTATCTTTCGCTATACAAATGCAGGGTGATCAAGCATAATTTGACAAGACCCGGTTTTTGACGAACATGGCATGTCCCTCCCTGTACCATGCTCGCCAATGCTGACCTTCCCAATCGATTGGTATCGTATCGATCGTTATTCAAGGGCATCAGCGTACGTCATAAGCACATCCATGCTGTGCGGAAGCCTTGCTATCGCCGGGTTCCTAAACGGCGCCAGCATATCCGCTTCACCCAGACAACACCACGTTGAGTCATCTTTGAGCACATGATGGGCATTTTCCACCTTACCGCTCATATGACCGACTCCGTTGGGCACAAAAAGACCTTGCCGGTTGAACGCCTCGAGGTAAGTGATGCCGCCGCGTCCATAGCCCAGAACCTCCACAGTACATTTTTCTATTGCTTTTCCTGGCTGTATCGGGAATGAAAGGGTGAATGACGCTTGATCAAAAGCCAGATATTTATAGGATGCCAGAGGAAGTATGTCAAAGTTGCCATCATCATACCATAGGGTTATTTTTGTTCTCGGCCCACAGGATTGATCCGGAAGGAAAAAAGTGACATCCAGCCGTCCCAGCTCCCCAAAGGCACATGTTTTCGCAATATCCAGCAGCTTTTGCAGTCTTTCGATGATGTCATCATGCGACTTCACCATATGATCCGATGCAATACCCTGTCTTCTTCTGTTCCAGAAAATGATTTGTTGCTGCCTTATATCTTTGGCTTCTGCAATGCATTGAGAAATGCCTGATGATACTTCGTTCATATCAGGGGCTGAAACACCGCTTCGGTAATCAAACACATCACAGGCAATTTCTCTGGCCTTATAGGCAAGAATAGAACGTCTTAGCTCATACTCAAGTGCCGCATACATATCCTGGTTTACCGGTTCTTTTTCTTTACCTTGTTCCAGACAAGCCAGCAAACTCTGATCAAGCCGGTAATTTTGATCCATGGTTTTGTTTCTTGCACCGACCATGCTGAAATAGTTGTTATCAGAATAATATTTTCTGGAAAGAATCATCGAAACAACATGGATAAGTTCCTTGTTTGTGATGTTGTACGTCTTCTGAATAGCGCGTGCAAGCCGCTCAACTGGATTATTCGGCAAAATACCGTTCCAGAGCATACCTGCATTAGCCACCAGCGGATACAAAAGATTCAGTTGCTGTATACCTTTTTCCCAAATGGTTGCCAACATGCCCAGTGGTTTATATCTGGCTGCATACCTGGTAAAACTCTCCACATTATACACACAGGTATTGCTGGATGCGATGTATTGAAAGCCAAGCCGTTCATACAAATCAAACAAATCTTCTTTATACGAGTTGTTAAAATGCCCTGACAGCTTCCGTTCAACATAGCTGTAGTTCCAGGAGCATAAGACGATATCCCTCGGAATCCGGGTAATGGACCGGGGACAGTACTCAAACATATCGTCCCACATCAACATCGTCTTACCAAGGGATTGTAAAAGCTTGTGTGTACGCAGGATATGCGTTTCAAATAAATGGGACAAGCCGCCTTCCTTAAACCGCTTTTTGCAGAGATCACACAAGCCCATATCCCATGACTCATCCAGCCCGACATGGAAATATGCTGACGGGAAAAGCTGTGCGACTTCAGCGATATAGGCGTCGAAAAAAACATAGCTCACTTCTAAGGATGGACACAGACAATGGCTCATTTGACGCCCGTCTGTAAACTGAAACCGCCCCGGATCACCATGGCGTGTTTCAGACAAGTGGGCTAGTTCTTTATGGCGCAAGAACCTTTCCACATGGCCCAGATTAGATACCACCGGGATGAGTTCCAGCTTTCTGGCAGACGCATAGGCCACCATTTCTCCGATCTGCTGCGGTGAATAGCTCTCGTGATCTTCAGCAAACGCATAGGATCGCGTTTTGATCCTGTCTTCAAGATATAGCACCACGGTATCAAAGCCATGATCAGCCGCCAGATCAAAAAAACGCTTGATTTCTTCCATGTTCTCTTTTTGTCTTGCCAAATCCATTTGTACGGCAATCATAATCAATCTCTCCTTTTGTCTTGTCTGCTTCTACATGTATTGTTCAGTCTTGGCTGCCATCGCAGATTATTTTCTCTTGCGGCCGGAGCCAATGAAAGAACCGCTGAAGACCTCTGCTATGATTTTGGCAATGTCCTTTTTGTCAGTACCCGAACCTATTTTCCCTGCAACCTTTTTAATCACATCAACCAATTGAGAAGAAAATTCAGACTCGATTAACTTTCTGACCCAGTCAATTTCCGCCAGATTTCGATGCCCCAGGTAAATCTGCTCAAAAGCGTATATTGACCCTTCACCAAGGGCTGCCACGATGCTTCCGGCTATAACGGCGTTCAATACACTGGCCGCTAGATTGACCCCGGGAATCGCTTGCATGACACCAATCGCTGATTTTGCAGCCACGCTGACGCTGCCAACTTCAACGATAGAATTAAGGAACAGCTTGGCTTCTTCATTCTTCCCGATATCATAAATTCTGGCAAGCGCATTGATCAAAGCAATTTCGATCGGGACAAGGATCATGGCATCGGCAAAAGGTATCGGTACCGCGCCAACAACAACGGCTGCGGTCGTTGAAACGCCGGTAACGCTATGGGCCATGGCCCTTTTCCGATTTAGCTTGAATGCGGCGATATCTGCTTCACCTGCCTGGATACCTTCAGGCATCAGGCTGTTTGTCTCATCTATCAGTTCTGTGATGCCCTCAGGTGCCGCAAAAGCATGGTCATTCAGCACATAGGTAGATGCTACAACCGGGATGACTTTGCGTAAATTCCTGGTATAGCGTTTCTGCTTCGCAAATGCGCTTTTGACCATATCGATATTTCTTATTCTATCCGGTAAAGAATAAGATTTTGTTATGACAACAATCACCGGCACCGTCATCCACATAGCGGTTGCCCCTGTGAGATTTTCAATGTGTTTAGGAAACAATTTGCTTGACGTGCCGTCGACACAAAACCAAATCACATTGATCTGATTATCTTCGTGACCCTCTTTGGCACATGCTTTCGACCATTTTTTCACTGCATTGGCTGCTTTGTGTTCTTTGATAAACGATGGCTCAAAGCCTATGGTATCAATAATGCGAAAAGGGATTTTTTCACTCTCGTATATTGACAAGGCTTTGGTTGTTCCGGTTGTACCCCATCCTGCTTCTGCCCTGTCTTCACCAAGAACGGCATTGATCAAAGTTGATTTACCAACGCCAGAGCTGCCGATCACCAACACATTTCCCCGTTCCATGGCTTATCATGATCCTTTCTTGTTCTTGTGATGCCTAACAACTTAGATCACCCTTTCCAGTATAGCCTTTGTCAATGCTGCGGCAAACTTTTATTCAAAATAAATCTGATAATGTGGCTATGTTTGTATATTTGCTTGCTATGCGGGCCGGTTTTTCAAGTTGTGCGCACTGGCCTGATCAGCTGCTTGTCTTGCCGCCAGACCGCAAAACAGAATAATCGCTGAAAAATATGAGTGTATCTTTTGCACATAGTCCCATCATGCTATGATAAAGGCTACGGGTGACAAGCCATTTACCGCCCGGTTTCTGGAGGATACAGGCAGATGTGGAAAAAAAGTGCCGGACAATGGATTCTAGATATCGTAAAGGGCGCTTTAATCGGAGGCGGGGCTATTTTACCTGGTATCAGCGGTGGTGTGCTGGCTGTTGCTTTCGGCGTTTATCAACCTCTGATGGCTTTAATCGCTCATCCCATCCGAACACTGCGTCAGTCCTGGGTCTTGTTCGTGCCCCTGCTGATCGGTTGGGTACTCGGGTTTCTCGGTCTGGCCAGACTGGTCGTCCTGCTTTTTGACATTTCAACGGTATGGACCGTTGCGCTGTTTATCGGCTTGATCACCGGTATGCTGCCTTCTCTGTTCCGAGACGCAAACCACTTTGGCAGAACATCCAAAGCCTGGACATTTTTTGCAGGCAGCCTGATCGCCATGTATGCATTATTCCTGGCGATCAACCAAGGTCAGGCAATCAACATCGCGCCCAATGGATGGTGGTATTTTGTCTGTGGTATCACCTGGGGACTCAGTCTTGTGGTCCCCGGCCTTAGTTCATCTTCACTGCTGATTTTATTGGGTCTATATCAGGCGCTTACAGCCGGCATTGTCAATCTGGATTTAACCGTTCTGCTGCCCTGGCTGGCCGGGCTTGTGGTAACGGTTGCCTTGACTGCCCGTCTGGTCAACATGCTGCTGAAAAGTTTCTATACCTATGTGTATTACACCATCCTGGGCATCGTGGTCGCATCAACACTGATGATCATACCCGTGCAGTTCTCTGGCTTTTTCAATTTTCTTGGTGCGTTGGCCAGCGCCGCAGCTGGATTTGCCATCGCCTGGGGTATGGACCGGCTAGGCCGCAAGCACAGCAACCTTAAGATGAATGCAGAATAACAAGCCGTGTTTGGCAGTGTGTCAAGACGATACAACCACAATTCTGATCAGGTGTTGATGTTGTGCCATAAAGGCTGGTTGGTGATGAGCGACATCGTCCGCTCGAGATGTTCAAAATTGATGTATCGGCTTTCGCGACTTATTTCACGTCCTTTGTGGACGATCAGGACCGTCGGAACTGTAAAAATAAGTCTTTGTGCAGCATACGCGACATATTGGTCAACAGATACCAGCATAACCGGTAACTGATATCGTTTTGCCAATTCTATCAGGCAGGGTTTGACTGCGTGGCAGACAGAACATGCCGGTGCTGTGAAAAAGCAAATGACCACGCGGTTGCTGGCAATGAATGCTTCGGCTTCTCGCTCACCACTCATCAAGATCACATCATGGTCATCTGACACAAAATCCGGTTGCTTCATCAAAGAGCAGACCTCCGTTTCTTTCTCAAATAGGAAGCGAGATGATAAAATATTTTCTCGTTCCAAAGGTTCCAGACTACCGGCAAACAGTTGTTGCTAAACGGCACGTTTTATTGTGCGAAAGGCTCAGCCTCTGTTTATCGATATGTTGTATAATACCAAAGATCGTTTACATTTATGGCAAACGTTGCCAATAAGGTCAAGATGTACCACGCACGCCCAGTGCGCAGGTTAACGCAATAGGAAAAGAGAAAGGATTATGTGTATGCGAAAGATCAAGCTTCCTCCTGAAGGGATGTTCGTTGGGTCTGGAGTCTATCCGACCGATACCGATACCCTTATGTGCACCATGATTGGTCATTATACCTGGCAGTGCCAGTATTTCAGCCCAATGGACATGATCCGGAAAATCATGGAAGATAATCAAGGCAACCTCGCCCAGGTCTGGGGTATTGCCCGTGGCTTCTCTCCGCGCCTGATTGCCGAACAATGATTCCCACAGATATGACATGCTTCGCAGCGCCTTGTTTTTAAAGTACATGTCAGGAAGCAAGATGATCATCAATGAATCCGGAAACTGGTTTGTTGAACATACGTTATCTCCTGATTCACCAAAACTTGCCATTCCCCAGTCTGCACGAGACGCGTTTGGTGTCCTGGGTTGGGGTGAGGTAAAAACACTGCTTGAAGAAAACCCTGAAAAACTGAAACCATACCTGGAAGAAGCGCGACCCTATTTTTCTTCCTTAAATTACGATTCACCGATCAGTCGAAAATACAGGACTATCATATCTGATTTCTGGAATTTCGTGAAAGCCAACGGAACGCCCCAGGGCCAACCTGAATCCACCATCGCCTTAGCCAAAGGAAACAACGACCTGGCGACAGCGCGCTACAACCACAACTATGCCATCAGTGGTTTGTACGACATCGCCATCGAAAATCCGAACTGGTTCCAGGGCACTCCGGAAAGGGGCTGGAAATTAGCCCGGGATGTTTTCTTCCCGGAAGTACCTGTTCTAAAGCCATATGTTAATATCCACCTGTCAGGAACGCCATATGGCCAGGTCGATGTTGTATCTTTTGCCCGGAATGACATTTCCGCTGAATTTCTTAACAAACAATACAAAGCACTTCTTTTTGCAGGCTGGAACACCTGTTCAGAAAAGCAGTACAAGCTGTTAAAGGAATACGTTTTCAACGGGGGAACCTTGTTTCTTTCACTGCCGCAGTTATCCACCAATGATACAAGAAGCCTCAATTTCGCTGCGGACAGCCTGGTCAATAGCGGTGATTTCAGTGAGCTGTGCGGTGTCAAAGTGCTTGACAGAGGAGATAATATCTATTGGGCAACTGTTCCTATCGGATCTGACAAGCTTGGCTGTACATTCCCCAGAAGGTTTGGTGTCCTTGGCGTTCCCTTAGGCAAGATTGACATAATAGACGAGAACCTCGAAATACTGATTGTTGATGACGAGCAAGCCCGGCCGGTTGTCACACTGCACCACTATGGCAAGGGTAAATGTTATTTTCTGAACACCTGGACTTATCCTGGGGCATTGGCTATAGATGAAGGTCCCGGAAGTTTACTTGGTTCCGCAGGTCTGTTAGGCTATATTTACCGTGCGATTGCCAATGATAGCCGGGGGTATGTCTGGATTTCGGATGATAAGACAAAGCCAGGAGCGTCATGTGATTATGTAGCATTCAGTTACTTCCCAGAGGCCGGCAGGATCTGCCTGCTCAACATTGATTTTGAACAGGAACACACAATCTGGCTACATCAGTTTGGCATGTGTGAAAAAGTAACACTATCGCCGGCAGAATTCAAAATGATCGATACATCAAAATAAGAAAGGAACGAAAAGCTATGGAAAATACAAAAAGTCAGCATGTATACTACGATTCAGACAACGAAGCCATCATTTACGCGGCTCAGGAATTGTCAGGATACTTAGCGAAGATGAGCGGTTGTTCTTGTGAACCTATAAAAAGTTGCGGCACAGCCGGTTTGAAAAACAAGGATGGTTTAAAAGTCGGTCTATTTGAACAGTTTGCCGTTCAAACGTCAGGTGTGGAAGACCCCTTTCTGGATGATGAAATATACATTGATGTCACGAACGGGCAAGGAGTGGTTGCCGGCATTAACCCTCGCAGTGTTTTGCTTGCTGTATATCGCATGCTGGCTGAGGCTGGCTGTGTCTGGATAAGACCTGGCGCTGATGGTGATCATATTCCGGAAAAGTCACTTAAAGAGATCAATATTCACAGCCATGAAACGCCATCTTACCGCCATCGGGGTATTGATTTCGGTGGCCTGAAAAACCGGGAAGATGTCCTTAATTTCATCAGATGGGCTCCCAAACTTGGTTTCAATGCCATCTTTTTTGAGGGCATTCAGCCATGGAAGAATAAATTTTACAGCAACAACAGGCCTGAAGCGGGCTCAAGAACCAGGCTTTATTCAGATGACATGGCTCAAATGTACTATAACGAAGCCGTAGCAGAAATCAAGAAGCTGGGCTTGCTGTTTCATACGGCTGGGCATGGCTTTACAAGCGCTCCTTTTGGCATCCTATCTTCCCATAAAGGTGACATCAGTGATGACATCAGGCAATATGTTGCCGTGATTGACGGGAAACGAACCTTAAGAGGCAATTTCAGCGACACGAATTTGTGCTACTCAAATCCTAAAACAAGAGAGCTGATCACGGATTATATCGTATCGTTCTTAAAAGATTCACCAGAAATCGACCTTCTGCATGTATGGCTGGCAGATGGCAATAACAATCATTGTGAATGCGACCAGTGCAGCAAGGTGTTGCCGGCTGACTTGTATATCAAGGCATTAAATGAGTTGGATGAAAAGCTTACAGAAAATAACATCGATACAAAAATTGTTTTCTTATCTTATATTGACCTCATATGGAAACCGGAAACTGAAAAGATATCAAATAAAAACCGCTTCATTCTAACCCACGCGCCATTCTACAGAACCTATGAGAAAAGCTTGAAAGACGCAAGAAGCTTACCTGACTTGCCTGATTTTAAAAGAAATAAAAACACATATCCAGTCTCTATCGGCGGGAATGCGGCCTTTATAAAAAGCTGGCAGGACTTCTATAAAGGTGATAATTTCTTGTTTGAGTATCATTTCTGGAGAGGCCATTACAGTGATCCCGGTCAGTTTAAAATTTCAAAAGTTCTTTATGACGATATTACAAACTTCAAGAAGTTCGATATTAATGGATATGTCAGTTGTCAGGTCATCAAGTGTTTCCTGCCATCTGGACTTGGCATGCATGTTATGGGAAGAGCCCTTTGGAATGACAATATCCCCTTCGACACCATCTCCAAGGCGTATTTTGACGGAGCGTCTGGCCAAGACGGCCAGAACTGCCGGAATTTTTTCCGGAAACTTACTGAACTGTATGGTCTCGACCCACA
>JAAYLM010000152.1 GCA_012521915.1 Oscillospiraceae bacterium
CCACTCTGTCCAGAAGCCTTGCCTGCAAAAGCGCAGCCAGTTGTTTGGGCCGAGAGCCATTCGTGTCCAGCTTGACAAGATAACCCATGTCCTTGATGGCTCTGACAAAGGGTTCAAGATCCGGCTGAAGCGACGGTTCGCCGCCGCTGATGACAACGCCCTCCAGCTGTCCTCGCCGCTTGTCCAGCCAGGCAAGGACATCCGATGTTGGCAATACAGGCGTTTTATGCTGCAACAGGGGCCGGTTGTGGCAATAAAAGCAATCGTAATTGCAGCCGGGGGTATAAAGAACGGCTGCCAGCACCCCCTGAAAATCAACCGAGGAGAACCGGGTCAGCCCGGCGATTCGGATCATGTAGCTGCAGAAGATCGAACAACATACTTGATCCGTTGACGGTATTCCTCTTTCTTGCCTTTATGAAAGTTCTGTACAGGTCGGAGATAACCGACCACGCGGCTCCAGACCTCTGTCTCACGACCACATTCTGGGCAGGTATGCTGTTCACCGGCCAGATAGCCGTGGTCCGGACAGATGGAGAATGTTGGTGTCAGACTGATATAAGGCAGCTTGTATTGTTGGAATATCTTCTTGATCAAGTTCTTCGCAACCTCTATGTCAGTAATGCGTTCACCCAGATAGAGATGAAGAACCGTTCCACCGGTGTATAGCGTCTGCAGATTGTCTTGTAAATCAAGGGTTTCAAAAATATCATCCGTATAGCCAACGGGCAACTGGCTGGAATTGGTGTAGTACGGGGTTTCCTCACCGGATACAATAATGGCGGGGAATTTCTCGTGATCCAGTTTGGCCAGGCGGTAGCTAGTCCCTTCGGCTGGTGTCGCTTCCAGGTTGTAGAAGTGGCCGGTTTCCTCCTGAATCAGCTGCAGTTGGTCGCGCATGTAGGTCAAGGTCCTTTCAGCGAACGCCTGCCCTTCGGATGTGGTAAGGCCATGGTCAGGGCCGAGAAAATTCAGGCAGGCTTCATGCATGCCAACAATGCCGATCGTGTTGAAGTGGTTGGTCCAGTACGCACCTGATTTCTGCTTAATCTCCCGGAGATAATGAGCTGAATAAGGGTAGAGGCCACGGGCTGTCTGTTCTTCGATGGTTTTTCTCTTGAGTTCCAGACTATCTTTAGCCAGCTGTATCTGGCGCCATAACCTGGCTTTGAACTCCGACTCGCTGCGAGCCATGTGGCCGATACGCGGCATGTTGATCGTCACAACACCAATGGAGCCGGTCATCGGGTTGGATCCAAAAAGGCCTCCGCCCCGTTTGCGCAATTCGCTGGTGTCCAGCCTCAAGCGGCAGCACATGGAAACAGCATCCTCCGGAGACAGATCGCTGTTGACATAGTTGGAAAAATAGGGAATACCGTACTTGCAGGTGATATCCATGAAGCGGTTGACCACCGTACTGTCCCAGTCAAAATCGCTGGTGATGTTGATCGTGGGGATGGGGAAGGTGAAGACGCGGCCTTTGGCGTCCCCCTCAACCATCACGTCGCAGAACGCCAGATTGAAAAGATCCATTTCTTCCTGAAAATCACCATATGCTTCACCGGTATAGCGGCCTCCTATGATGACCGGTTCATGCTGCAAAGTGCGCGGTACCACAATATCGAAGGTCAGATTGGAGAAAGGACACTGGAACCCGACCCGTGTAGGGACATTGATGTTGAAAATAAACTCCTGCAGCGCTTGCTTGACCTGATTGAAAGTCAAATTGTCATGACGGATAAACGGTGCGCAATAGGTGTCAATTGAAGACCAGGCCTGTGCGCCGGCCGTCTCACCTTGTGTGGTGAACGTGGAATTCACAATCTGGCCTAAAAAAGAGCGCAGATGCTTGGCCGGGCTGGACTCCACTTTGCCGGGCACACCGCCGAAACCGTCCATGAGCAGCTGTCGCAGATCCCATCCGGCACAATACGGCCCAAAGAAACCCAGATCATGGAGATGCAGGTCTCCTGAAAGATGCGCTTCACGGATCTCAGCCGGATAGATCTCATGCAGCCAGTACTGCTTGGTGAATGTTTCCCTGACATAGTTGTTCATCCCATTGATCGAACGTTGCGTGTTGGCGTTTTCTTTTACCTGCCAGTCTTTGTCATCCAGGTAATCGGAAAACATGTTGATGGTCGCGCCGATCAACGCATTGGACTCACGGGCAGAACGCCTTTTTTCACGGTAAAGGATATAGGCTTTTGCCGTACGGGCATGGCCGTTTTCAATCAGGACTTTCTCAACCAGATCCTGTATGCCTTCAACATCAGCAACCGCCTCAGCATAACGGTTGGCGGCCAGATCAACAACCTGACGGGTCAGCGCTTCTGCTTTACCCCAGTCGTCACCTCCGACAGCATTGGCAGCCTTGAAGATGGCCCAGGTGATTTTTTCACTGTGAAAAGGAACGATTCGCCCGTCCCTTTTCCTTATTTGCGTGATCATAATTGCCTCCTTCAGCCGCGATCGGTCTGCTTTTTTATGAGTTTATCCGGGATAAGAACCTTCGTCAACATATGGTGGAAACATGGTCAATTAATACAATATCTTGTATATTTCATTATAGGTTAGAATCGATTGTCCAGCATTACATTTTTATTCCATTTGCCTTCAGGACAAACAACGGTCCTATTGCGTTTCATGTTCTCGTTTCTTTGGCGCAAAAGTGAGCCGGCAGATGGACAGTCTCGGCCGCTTTAAGCATAATGTCATCAAGAAGGAATCTGGCGAAACCAGATCCGCCCACTGGGAGAAAGAGGTTTTCATGAGTCATTCAGTCCTGGTTATCGGAGCCGGCGCAGCCGGTCTGCTGGCTGCATTCAGCGCTGCACGGGCAGGTGCTGAGGTCACGCTCCTGGAAAAAAAAAGCCAGCCGGGCCTGAAGCTTCTGGTCAGCGGGGCGGGGCGCTGCAACTTGACGAACAGCGCACCTCTGGACCATTTTATATCGGCATATTTCGGACAGGGCCGATTCCTGTATCCTGCATTCCAGTGTTTTTTCCAGCAAGATCTACTCGCCTTGCTGGCACGATACGGTGTATATACCAGGACCGAATCCTCTGGGAAAATATTCCCGTTGAGTAACCGGGCTGTTGATGTGCGCGATGCCCTCTGGTCAGCATGCCGCGATGCCGGTGTAATCTTTTCTTTCAACCAGCCTGTTCTGGATTTGCTGACGAAGCCACTGGAAAAAGCACAGATCCGGCATAACCAAGGTAAAAAGACCGGCCAGCCAGCTCATCTTCACCGCATACAGGGCGTGCGCACAGCAAAGGGCTCGACCTTTCAGGCTGACGCTGTTGTTCTGGCCTGCGGTGGTTCTTCCTGGCCCGGAACCGGTTCATCAGGTGACGGTTACCGGCTTGCCGGGTCTGTCGGCCACCAGTTGACACCGCTGCGGCCCGGCCTGGTCGCTCTGGCCTGCCGGGAAAGCTGGGTACATGAGCTCAGTGGCATCAGCTGCCCCGTTGTCAAGGCTACGCTTTTGAAAAACAGCAAAGTGCAGGGAAAAGCAGACGGGGGCCTGCTCTGGACACATTCCGGCGTTTCAGGTCCGGTTGTGTTGCGCTTGTCACGCTGTTATAGACCGGACACGCAAAAATCAGTTCAACCGGACAGCTGGCAGCTGATGCTGAACCTCTTGCCTGAGCTAAGCGTCACGGAAACCTTGGGCCACCTGAAAGATGCCTGCAGGCAGCAGCCACGCAGCCAGCTTAACAATGCATTGGCTTCCTTGATCCTTAACAGACAGGAAAGTCCACTCGCCCGCAACATGATCACCACGCTCCTGAGGCAGGCCGGTGGTGAAAAAGCTCCTGAAATGCAGGCTGCTCAGGCTTCAACTGAATTGCTTAAGCAGTATGCCCTTATGCTGCATCAATTGCCCTTGACGATCTCCGGCACCAGAGGCTATAGGGAAGCGATGGTGACAGCCGGTGGCATCCGCCTCAGCGAGGTTGACCCCAAGACCATGATGTCCAGGCTGGTCCTTGGCTTATACGCAGCCGGCGAGGTTCTGGATATTGATGGCGACACAGGTGGATTTAACTTACAGGCAGCTTTCTCAACCGGCTTTCTGGCAGGTGCAAAGGCCGCGATCTGGTCTTGACAGGCCTCTGGGCGCAAGCTATAATAATCAAGCGCTTGGGTGGTTAGCTCAGCTGGTTAGAGTACTTGCTTGACATGCAAGGGGTCGATGGTTCGAGTCCATTACTACCCACCAAAAAGCCCGGAATGACTGATGTCGTATCCGGGCTTTTTATATATTCGGTTCAGATGCCTGTTGCCTGGTTATGATTCTGTTTCTTTCTGGTCTGTTCCATCTTTTTCTTCCAGTCTGGTGAGTTTGATCAGATCCTGCGGCACAGCAAGGTGTTCCGGTTCAGTCCGGGCTGTTCCATCGCGTCCCTCATCTTCGTCAACTGGCGGCAGGCGGACAATCCCGCGGGCATGGTCATGCAGTTCATCCAGTGTTTCCTGCAGCTCTGCCTCAGCGTCAAAATCAGAAAGGAGCTGCTCACGGATCAGATCAGTCAGGACCTCACCGGCTGATGCCAGCGTGTTTGTTTTGATCCAGCTGACCAGACGGGCAAGATAGGCGACATCTGCCTCTTCTTCATCCTGCTCCGGAGGCATGCCTCCCTGTTCCAGACACCAGTTGAAAAGTATGGCTGCTTTCTCATCAGCATAAAGGACAACGGCTTCGATCGGGTTAACATGAGGGTATGCGGCCAGAATATACAGGTCATCCCGTCTTTCATCGGCGTTTAGTGTCATATGAACAATCTGCCCGTCTTGTCTGCCGATGGCAACAACAGAGCAGTTTTCGCCGGGGTGTTCGTCCTGCAGGCTAATGGTGTGCGCGTTTTTGATCAGATGCGTCAGTTCAGTCTTGTTCTGCCTGATGATTGAGATCAGTTCACAATCTGTTTTCATGATTGATTCCTTTGTTCTGCTTTTTTATTTTCTGCTGTTATTATGGCACAAAAAGGTCGGCGGGACAAAGCCTCCATCTGGGTAGCCATCATCATGCAGCCGATGTTGCTGTTTCAGGATATTATATCGTTCGTTCAGTCCCGGTCCGTTATAGTTTGGAATAGCCATAACTGTTGACCAGGGCATCGATTTTTTGATGTGCTTTGCAGCTGGGGCAGTCTGCAGGTGAGTAAGTCGCATAGTCAGGAACATCCTGAGCGGAAAAAATACAGTTGATCGGTAAATCGCCTGCATTGGGAATCGCACTGAACAAAGCGCTGATGCCGCAAATGCGACCGCTGTAATAATCAATACACTCAACAGCCTGGGTGATCGTATTGCCGGTCGTCGCAGATGCAACCAGCAGGAGGACACTGTGGTTCCATATTTTTGACTGGACGTTATCGCGGAAGATCAACTGACCGCTGGAGTTGACTTCAGGTGTGATAATGGCGATGTTGCAGCCGGCATTCATGGACTGGCTGGTGCTTTCACTTAAAGTCATGGCCATGAATGAAGCGACAACTTCAACGCCGTCAAGACTGACTATGGTATCGAGCGGCGTCGTGCGGATGTAGGGTTCTGCCAACTCCCGGCCGGCCAGTTGTGCTGTTTTGTGCTGACATCTGATATCTGTCAAGTCAACATAATTATTGA
>JAAYLM010000153.1 GCA_012521915.1 Oscillospiraceae bacterium
GGGCAGAACATTTCGACAAAAGATACGGCTGGTGTTACTGCTGCCAGAATGCTCATCAAGGAGGCCGTCAACACATCACCCTCCCCTGCATAGCCAATTCCGCGCGCCATGGACTTGCTGATCTCCAGAAAGGGCATGGCTGTAAAATGCGATTGTTTATCAACATCCAGAAAGTTGATGGAGAACCCTGCCAGCTGCTCATCTGCCAGCCACTGACGTAGGGCTAGTCCCGCGATAGCTGCCTGACGCAGGACGAAGTCACTGCACGATGGCTGGTTGAAGTCATTTTTGTTTCTTGTGATTTCAGCTTGGATATCGGTTTCCGTCAGCTGTTCGATGATCGTTCTAATCTGGGCAAAATGGCCTTGTACGATGGTAAACCCCAATTTATCCCTGATGGTGGATTCGGAAACCGCAAAATCGCCCATACCTGGGAATGACTGGCCCAGCTGACCTATTCTTAACTGTTGATAAGTTCGGCGCATGGCCAGAGCCAAAACCTGTCTTTTTATGCGATCAAGCACATCGCCCTGCCAGTGTCCGGCTTCAATGCAAAAGGGCTTCCCTCGCTGGATTAAAAGATTACAAAAATCCTGGACGCCATGGATCCCATGATTGTAGAGGATCTCCTCCGCCTTCTGCTCCGGTCCAAACGCAGCCGTTGGTGTCGTATCCAACACGATAACGGGCAGATGTGTACCGGCCAGCACATCGACTGACTCCAGGGATGGCGAATAGGCCAGATGAAGCGTAACGATGGCATCTACCTCCCGTTCTTCAAACAGGCGGACTGCTGCCAGAAATTCACTGCGAACGCAGCACGGTTTGGCTGGGAAGACCTCAATCCCCTTAGCTGTCAAGACGTCTGCGATCGTCTGGACAAAGGGTTCCAGGCGTGTTCTTAATTCAGGCATGGCATTATCGTAAAGAGCAATATAAAAGGGAAGCAATCCAATCCTCGGCGTCAGCATGATCCAGTTCCTCCTGGCAATGTATGGTCAGTTGTGTGTGCACGTTGGTTTTTCGTATCATCATTGGCATCAAGGCAGCTGCTGCAGGGATCATGCCTGCTTCTCGCTTTCCGTTGCAAGCGAAAAGCAAAACCGTGTTGCATCAACTCGATGAAAGATCCGCAAGTTGCTCCAGCAAGAGCAGATTCTGATCAACGGCATGGTCGTCGGCCTGTTCAACAAGCTCATAACAATCAAAATTCCGTGAAATGGCGATTTCATAACCACCTCGGGCATATTGATCGCGCGTGGGGAAATAGCCAAAAGATCCATTGGCATTACTCAGGCAAAGGGTATGTTGATAAGGACTGAGCTGACGGATCCGCAAGGTGATCTCCGCAAACATTTCAAAGGGGAAGGGCACAAAGACGACCGGGCCGACCGCGACAACCGTCTGTTGGATGACGCGGTGCGTTCTTTGTGGTTTCGCTTGTTCATGCTCGCGCAGAACCTTTTCCCACTTGTCATATTCTCTTAAGCGCATACCGGTCAGCCTGGTCGGGTCACCCAGCTCGCCGATCGCCTTTATCGCTGTATCCCGGTCCGCCAGAGGCTTCAGGGGCAACCGCAGATCGCCACGAATGGTGTTCAGGTGCACATCACGATAATCCCTGATGCGCCGATAGGCCTGCACCGCGTCGAATCCGGCGCGCGCACCCAACGCCAGTGCTGCCTGCAAATCGCCTGTGGTGAGTCCGTTAGGCAGACGGGGACCAACATCGCCGATCGCCCCATTGAAAAAGACGCTTGCGCTGCCGGAATGCCGTTCCAGGCAGTCAACCATGGGGCCTGACCAGTCCCGCGTTATTTCAGGATTATTGCCGGCTGCTGTACCATGGCAGCCGTAATGGACCAGGTTGGCGATGGGCTCACCATCTGTCGTTTTGAAGCTGACAACGGTCATCTGCGGATCATAAGGGCCCCAGGGGTTTTGCCCCAGCGTGACGGTCCCGTCCCTTTCGATCTGGCGCCGGTTGATGCCCGTCTGACTGTTGCATGTACCGACCCCGACCAGGGCAGGCTTCAGGCTGCGGCAGGCATTCTGCGAAGCTTCCAGCACAGCAGGTTCCAGCAGCTTGCGATTATAATCCTCATGGGTTGTCCCCCAGCCGGCGCCGGCACTTGCCGCCGGCCCGGAATGGGTGTGGGTTGTACAGAAAATAACGTTTTCAGCAGGCATGCCAGTCTGATCAGAAACCAGGCGGCGCAGCCGATCAGCACGGTCCTGATGATATGTACAGATATCGGCGCTGATCAGCATCGCCTGTTCCGAACCATCCGAAAAGGCGATGCATGTCACACGCAGGTCGTCATGGACCGCTTCTGCCGGACGACCCGGTGCATAGCCATACAGAATCGTCCCGATGGGTGGTGTTATCGTTGCCCTGCCTGTGCCAACATGCAATCCCTTATCCATGTTCCATTCTTTAAAAATCATTTGTTCAAATCCCAAAATAAGCTTTATTCATGTAGGCCATAGACCTGGCTGCGCTTTCTTTATGGCTGAAACGGCTCCGATCCAGTTCAACGGTGAAATAACCATCATAACCTACATCATCCAGGATATGAAAGATACTCGGAAAATCAATGACGCCTTCACCGAGTTCACGAAAGTTTGTGTACACTTCCACGCCAGCCTGCATGCCGGCGGCTTCGACGCCATCGCTGGTGATATCTTTCAGATGAGTGAACTGAACGCGATCGGCGTATTTTCTGATCACGGCTACCGGATCGCAGCCGCCGGCCTTCATGTGCGCGGTATCCGGCCCGAAAGCGACCAGCTCCGGATCGGTGTTCTGCATGATGAAATCAATTTCACGTTCATACATGACGGTGGTGTTGTAATGCGGATGCAGACAAGGCATGATGCCATATGGTTTCGCCATCTCGCCAATGGCGGTGATGGCTTTGAGGTCATAGTCCAGTTCTTCCTGGTTGGCAGGCCGGCCTTTGACCCCCGTCGCCTGAACATTCATGCGCGTAATGTCACACGCTGCCATAAACGGCAGTTTTCGCCTGACATCCTCCACATCGTTTTCCCACTGGCCATTCAAATGGAAGTAAAAGCCATTGGGTTTCACCTTGTACGCCCGGCAAATCGCCAGAAACGGCTCCGGCTTGCCATCAAAAACATCAATGGCTGCCTTGACACTCTCAAATGTATCATAACCAACGTCTGTTATGTCTTGCAGCGCTTGAATGAATTGCTCTTTGGTTTCCGTTCCCCATTGCCATACGGTGTACGCCAGTTTCGCTTTTCCCATGGTGTGCCTTCCTTTCATCTTCTGTTTCCAGGTTATGCCGTTATCCTTTCAGGAGGAGCTGCAGAACAACCATCTCAAGGGCTTCATAATCACGTGCTTCGATGAGTTTTTTCTGAATGTCCCTGTCAAAGCGATCAACTTTCTCTTCAAGCAGCCGCACGACATTCAAGCTGTTTTCCAGATGGCGATAGCTGATCTCAACCGGCTGTGTGCGCATGGCCTTAACATCCAGTCCGATGTATTCGCCTCCGGAGCCATAGCCATGGTCTTTGAGAACCCTGATCTGGTTGAACGCCTGACGCAGGTTCTCGGCACCAAAAGTTTTGTCCTGGTCATACTTCATACCGTTCTGATCATTCAGATGCACGCCCCACAGCTTGCCCATGGCTAAGGCAAAAGCCATCTCGTTGGCTGGATCGAGTCCGGCCAATATGGCATGGGCAGATTCCAATAAGCCGCCAACCCTGGACGGGTCATCTGTCATCGCCGAAACAGCCATGACATGGCCCATGGTGCCGCAAAAGCTGCGGTCAATCGGCTCGTTGGGTTTGGGTTCAATCAGGATTTTGATTTTTGGATCATATGCAAGCATCTTGTTGACCGCATCAACAAGCCTCCTGATGCTGACAACCGTGTCTTTGCTTTCCGCGCAAAGTGTTCCCTCACGGGCTAGCCAGAGAACGATCTTGTCGCAGCCAAGCTCATTGGCTATGTCGATGGAACGAAAACTTCGCCACATCGCGTAAGCCCTGTCTTCCGGACAATTGCTTGTGTAGCCACCATCCGCGGTACGCTTATCCATCCAGAGGCGTGGTGCGACAAACTCAGCGGCAAGGCCATTGTCATCAAGCATTTTCCTCACGTCGCGGGCACGCGCGATGATCTCCGGTTCGCGAAGTCCGTTGATCTCTGGCACAGCATCATCGTCATGGAATTGAACAGCGTCAAAGCCGATTTTCCTGAATGTTGCGAGCTTATCCGCAAAAGCGATGGCGGGCCGGATATCCGGACCAAACGCATCGGCTCCTTCGTGTACGTTCCAGGGGCCTACAGAGAATTTAAAGCCGCTCATACGGTCCTCCTTCTTAGAGTTCCACCCATTGCCGGGTCTTGCTGCTTTGAACAATGGCTTCTGTGAGCTGTACGATATAATCCGCATCAGCGAACGTCGCGAAGTCCGGCTGATCGGTTTGCAGCTTTTTCCCTGCGGCGAGATACTGGTAGAAACTGGCGATGTTGTTTTTGAACGCGTCATTCCAGCCTTCAGGATGTCCTTTAGCCAAGTATGAAAGAGCCCGGGCTTCCGGTGACATGCTATGCGGATCCCGCATCACCAGATGGTTGTCCTGATCCCTAAATCCCATCCACAGCTGATCCGCTGTCTCCTGATTCCATTTCAGCGTCGCCTGACTGCCATTGATTTCGATGTCGATGTAGCAGCCATGCCCCGCGCTGACCTCAGACGCGCAAAAAACGCCATGGGCCCCGTTGTCCATCTTGAACAGGACAGCGCCATAATCTTCTGTTGTAATCTGATGTTCTTCCCAGGCATCACTGTGCGCGACTGAAAAAGTCTCCACCTGGCCGGCCGGTTTTTTGCGGACAGGGATCACCGTGAGCAGATCAGCACAGACTGCGGTGATTCTGGCTCCGGTCAGATGCTGCACAGCGTCCATCCAGTGTGAACCGATATCCGCGATGCAGCGTGATACACCAGCTATTTCCGGCTCCAGCCGCCAGTTATAGTCTGTGTCGAACAAAATCCAGTCTTGCAGATAACTGCCGTGCACCAGGTTCACCTTGCCAAGGCTGCCGGCCGCGATCCGCTGCCTCATTTCCTGAACCAGCGGATTCATCCGATAGTTGAAATTGACAGCCGCAACCGTTTTGGGCCAGGCTTGCAGAAGCGCGACAAGTGCTCCGGACTCATGGCTGTCACGGGCGAGCGGTTTTTCCGAAAATACATGCTTGCCGGCTTGGATGATTTTTTTGTTTATGTCAAAATGCAAATTGTTCGGTGTACAGTTGTGGATGACCTGGATGTCCGGATCTGCAAGCATCTCTTCCAGTGAGCTGTAGCAACGCGGTATGAAAAATTCTTTGGCTTTCTTCTGTGCCAGAGCCTGGTTTGCATCAGCAACGGCCAGCAATTCTAAAAAACCGATTCTGCGTACAGCCTCAATGTGGCTGACACCAATGTAGCCTGTCCCGATGATACCGACTTTTATTTTTTGCATCCTCTTACCTCTGACCTGGTGTTGTCAATGAATATCTGGACTTCCCCAAACGGTTGAAATGCAAGAAAAAAACGGTTTGACACTCTGTGTTATCTGCCACGGAAATGATCGTCTAATTAAATTATATTGCAGGCCTTGGCTTAATCAAGCTAAATCTGCCTGTTTGTTACACGAAATGGAAAAATAAAAGGCAGACACGTCATCGCCCAGATGGAGATCACGCAAAACCATGCGATTTTCAGGAAGGCCGTCATCCGCTTCAATCATCCCCATTTCTCCCGGCTTAGCGGGATTATGCCATGAATGCCTGGTAGCGGCACCCCACTTTTGATTGCCGTTGCCACGAATGTCGCTAGATAAAGCTCTTTTATGAAGACAACACTACACTGTTGATGTCATGCTTCTGTCACCTGCACGCCGGCAATCGTCTGGCCAGTCATCAGGCACCTGCCATACGTGTACCATCCTCGTCAAAATAGTATGGTTTTGACTGCATTTTTGTATTAACGACGCTTGATCAGCGCTGCGCTTCTGTTCAGATTCATGACACCTACCTGACTGATTTATCGGCCTTTTCCATCTGCGCTCAGTACCATGGCTTTTGACCACAGCACCCAGCGGTGGTTTGAAACCTGTACCTGAATACCGATTCCAGGTACCCGCTCTCATCATATAAATAGCATGATTCAGTTAAGGCATATTTTGCTCAAGTAAAAAATCTATAAGATTCATATGAATGATGCCATTACGAGTCAAGGTCATCCGATCCATGGTAATTACGTACTTGGGGTAGTGATCATGGATCGCATCATAAGCACCAAACTCGCGTTCAATGACCCTTTCGTCGCTGAGCAGGTAGGCTGCCTGAACATAAAATTTCTCCTTGTTGCGTTCTGCAATGAAATCGATTTCTCCTTTGTGTGTCTTGCCGATATATACCTTATAGCCTCTGGATATCAATTCGTTGTAGCAAATCGTTTCCACAAGATAACGATACTCGTCCTTGACCCGATTCTTTTTCAGATGAAAGAAGCCTAAATCGCTTACATAAACCTTCTCTTCAAAGGCCAAAGCCTTTTTGCCGCGGATATCGTATCTTGGCACTTTATCGCAAATACAAGCCTCTTCGATATACCTAAGGTAGTCGTAAACAGTTGGCGCCGATACAGATTGAATTTTATCTGTCAGTGTAGCTGCAATTGAATTGCCTGATACCGTTGTTGACGAATTGGCGATAACATAATACAAGACTTTTTCTAACATTGTCGGAGACGCAACTTTGTTTCTCATGATGATATCTTTCAAGACGACAGAGTCATATATATTCGATAAGATAATCTCCTTGCTACTCTCATCGG
Organism: Oscillospiraceae bacterium; assembly: GCA_012521915.1. Lineage (GTDB taxonomy): Bacteria > Bacillota > Clostridia > Saccharofermentanales > UBA5734 > JAAYBY01. The sequence goes on from JAAYLM010000153.1 coordinate 6,870, forward strand.
GTTCTTTGCAGACTAAAGGAAATCCTCCCCATTTCATATATTCGTCCAGCAGCAGTTTCTGGCTCTTACTACTTTGCATTTCAGACTGCAGACTGCAATATTCACTGAAAGTAAATGGCATGATCCGAAACGCAAGCGTTCGACCACCCAGATGCGTTGCCAATTCGCCCGATAACAGTTTTGAGTTCGAGCCTGTGATAAAAATACTGACATCGTGTGTGGCTCGAAAAGAATTGACGACAAGTTCAAACTGGTTGACATTCTGGATCTCGTCAAACAGCAGATAATGCTTCGCGTTGTCCACGATTTTCCTTTTGACAAATTCATACAGCAAATCAGCATCACAAAGTTTTCGGTATTGATAGTCTTCAAAATTGATGTAAATGATCCGGTTATCTGGAACGTCGTTCTCGCGTAATTCCTGGATTATTTGTTGTATAATCGTTGATTTTCCACATCGTCTGATGCCAGTCAACACTTTGATCATTTCTGATTGGTAAAACGGCCTGATGCGTTTCAAATATAGTTCTCTCTTGACCATCTCAAATCAATCTCCATTCTTTCATCTACCGATCAAGCATAGCAAAAATGCAACCGAAAGTCAATTTAGTGTTAATCTAATTTAATTCTTAACCAATTATTTAAATTTGCATTAACCGTATTTTATATCATCTGGCTAACAGATCTCGTCGTTAATCCTGTATCATTCAAATTATATGAGACAATAGGAAATGTTGATTGGAGTTGCCGAGATGATGACCAATTTCATTTTTTTGATGACCGAGGACTGTTGACCCATTGATAGAGCCTCAAGCATATTTTGCTGGGCTGCATTAATTAAACATGATTCGACTGCCAACATCATGAAATACAAGCGAAATCTTCGTTTCTTATTTCATTATATATAATATAATGAAATAAGAAGATGGTGTGTGCTAAAC
>JAAYLM010000154.1 GCA_012521915.1 Oscillospiraceae bacterium
CCCCATGACCGGCGTCCTGTCCAGACCTATGTCATGGAATTTGATCAGGCGATTGTTGCAGAGGCGATTCTGAGAGAACTCTCCAGGGGGGGTCAGATATTCTATTTATACAATGATACGCGGCGCATCATGGAAAAAGCAGCTGCACTTGAGCAGCTGTTACCGGGAGCGCGTATTGCCATTGCCCATGGGAAAATGACTGAACGATCGCTGGAAGATGTGATCAACGCATTTATCGCACAGGAAAGTGATATCCTTGTTTGCACCACCATCATCGAGTCCGGCATTGATATGCCCAATGTCAACACCATTGTTGTAGAGAACGCCGATCATCTTGGCCTTGCCCAGCTGTATCAGCTGCGAGGGCGTGTTGGACGTTCCGACCGGCAGGCTTATGCCTATGTGACCTACCGGCGAGACAAGGTTCTCTCTGAGATCGCCGAGAAAAGGCTGGCGGCCATCCGCGACTTCACGGAGCTGGGCGCTGGTTTCAAAATCGCCTTGCGTGACCTGGAAGTGCGGGGTGCCGGCAATTTGCTGGGAGCGGAACAGCATGGGCAGTTGGATGCGATCGGGTATGACCTTTACTGCCGTATGCTGGAAGAAACAGTCCGGGAGCTGCAGGGCCAGGCCAGACCGGCACCGATAGCGACGGTTGTTGATCTTGATGTTGATGCCTTCATTGAGCGCACTTATATCCCCGATGAAGGGCAGCGCATGGATGTTTACCGCCGCATGGCCAATATCGGGTCGCTGGCGGATTACCAGGATGTCCTGGATGAGTGTCTGGACCGCTATGGAGAGATGCCGCCTACCGCCCTGGCGCTGGCCGACATTGCCTATGCTCGCAACGCGGCCAGCCGTTTCGGGTTTAAAAGCATTACTCAGCAGCAGCAAAATATTCTTTTGTCTTATGATGAAAGCGTTCAGCCGGACATGGGTGTTTTGTCGCGCCTGATCAGCAGGCCTGCTCTGAAAGGGCGCATCTTGTTCAATGCTGGCACAAGACCTTATCTGGTTTATCGTCAGGCAGCTGTAAACAAGCGTGAAATCAACAGTCAGCTGCGCCAGCTATTTATCACAATGGAAACGGAGGAGCAGCCAGATGTATATAAAAAACGAGTCGGGTCATGATCGCTGGATTGACCTGAGCCTGCCTATTCAGGCAGGCATGCCAGTTTATCCGGGCGACCCGCCGGTTTCCGTTCGTAGATTCCTGACGCATGGATGTAACGGCGTTCAGGCCAGTGCCATAAGCCTTAGCTGTCATGCCGGCACCCATGTGGATGTTCCGCGTCATTATCTGCCAAAGGGCGCCGCTTTGGAGTCTATTTTGCTCGATCAGCTGACTGGCCCATCGCTTGTTGTCCGGGCTTGCCTGACCGCAGAGGGACTGATCGATCTGGCTTCGATGGATTTATCTGAACAACGGGCTGGAGACAACTTGTTGTTGGCAACTGGCTGGGATCGGCTGGCCGGTAAACCGGCATACTATCAGGATATTCCTCGTTTTGCTCCGGGGAGCACGCGTTTCTTACTGGAGAAAGGTATACCTATTCTTGGTCTGGACTTGCCGACCGTTGAAGAGGCGGCGGATCCGCCAGATCATGACATGATGCATCAGGTTTTACTGGAGGAAGGCATTTTGATCGTTGAATGTCTGTGTGGTTTAGAGAAGATTATTGGCCGTCGTGTCCAGTTCTACGCTTTCCCTCTGCTTCTGCCAGGGTGCGACGGCAGCCCGGTCAGGGCCTGCGCCCGCATGTTGCCTGTATGATTTTGCCTGACAGCCAAACGGCAGGTCGTCTGCCGGATACATTGCTTTTTAATCGTCGATGCTTTATAATAACAATCTGTGTCCCGGTGGCCTAATGGATAAGGTGGCAGTTTCCGGAGCTGTTGATGCGGGTTCAATTCCTGCCCGGGACGCCAGAAAAACCGCTGAAGCAAAAGTTCAGCGGTTTTTCATAATAAATCAGGATCACCACACAGGATCTTATTGGTGCGCTATTTGATATAACCTACCAGCTTCGAGATCCGCATGATTGAATCGTGCACAGCTTCAAGCACTTTTTCATCTTTTTCAACCTTAACACGATTCTGCAGATGTGTTTTACAAACATCTTTGCCAATATCACCCATACTGACGGCAGTCTGCCTGCGAATCTCCGGATCAGAATCCTGCAGCATAATAATCAGGTTATTGACTGCTTGATCGTCACCAATCTCACCTAAAGCTTTGATTGCTTCCAGGCGTATATCCTGCTTTTTATCCATCAGAAGCGGAATGATTTTGGCGGATTTTCTCTTTTTTACGTATGATTCGATCTTTTTAGCCTTATCTCCGAAAATCATGAAGAAACCCCCTTTTCCATACTTTGATGCCACGAACCTGAAAGACGATATAACCCTATTAAAATTATAACGGTGAATTGTGAACTATTTGTTACGAAAACGGGTGGAGTCCCTGGTATTAGGGCATCGTATCACATCGCTGCATACGATTTCCAGCCACACAGGCCATCCTTTGACAAACGGTGCACAATTCATTACCATGTTAACAGCGTTGAAGCCTGTCCGTCTACCGGCAGGCTCATAGTAATTGGGAAAAGCCGGCAGGATGTGGTTAACGAGTATGAAGTTTTATGGACGTTTCTATCGATTCTCGCGTTTTCTTGTGAGGCGGTTTTATCCGTCCTATCGTTTTGAAAATGACCAGTGGCTGCAAGATCCGGCTGTTTATCTTTGCCGTCATTTTAATTCACAGGGGATTTTTATGACCGTGCCCTGGCTGCCCGGACGGTTTCACATCTGGTCACTTCATCTGTATCATCGGGCAAAAACCTGCTATCGGCACATGATGGATTTCACGTTAACCAAACGTCTGGCCTGGCCGAAATGGAAAGCCTGGCTGGCCTCGGTGCTCATCGGCTTGCTTTTTCCGCCACTGGTGAGGTCCAGCCGTTCTATCCCCGTCTATCGCAATTCGATGAAAGTCATGAAAACCTATCAGCAGAGCCGGGATGCGCTGATAAAGGGAGAGAGCCTGCTGATCTTTCCGGATAAAGACTACTTAAGCAAGAAAAGTGATATAGGTGAGATGTATCATGGTTTTCTGATGATCGACAGCTTGTATTATCGTTCGACGGGAAAACACATCCCCTTTATTCCACTGTACGCAGATCAAACAACCCGAACGGTCTGCGTGGGTGAGCCGGTCATCGTGCAGGGTAGTATCCGCGAACCGGCAGAATGTCAACGTGTGTATAAGGCCATCCGTGATCATTTGAGCGGACTTTCACACCAGCAGACTGATCTAAAGACCGATGGACCTTCCTGCTGAAATGCAGCTATTGGTCAGACGCATGCAGATTGGGAAAATATGGCTGCCCGCCAATTTGGCCCTGGCTCCCATGGCCGGCGTATCAGATTTGGCTTTTCGCCGAATCTGCCATCGGATGGGCGCAGGCCTGACGGTTACGGAACTGGTCAGCGCCAGAGGGCTGGTGCACGATCCGTCATTGGACCGCAGCTGGCGCTTTCTGTCAATCGACCCGCAGGCAGGCCCTATGGGCATCCAGTTGTTCGGCAGCGAACCAGCTGATTTTTCCACGGCTATTTGTACGATCATGGAACATCCGGTTCTGAGGCACTGCAGTCTGATTGACATCAATATGGGTTGCCCGGTGAAAAAGGTTGTGTCTGCTCAGGCCGGCAGCGCCCTGATGCGTGATCCAGACAGGGCTGCTGCAATTGTCCGGGCGGCTGTTCGTACGGCAGGTCAGGCAGGAAAACCTGTTACTGTGAAAATTCGCAGCGGTTGGGATGCGTCGTCAGTTAACGCAGAGCAATTTGCCTGCAGAATGGAGGAGGCAGGGGCAGCCGCGCTCACAGTCCACGCCAGGACCCGTGACCAGTTTTATAGTGGCCAGGCCGAGTGGTCGGTGATCGAGGCTGTGTGCCGCGCTGTAACCATACCGGTTTTCGGCAATGGTGATGTCTGGACTGCCGATGATGCCTTCCGGATGCTGAGGCAGACAGGCGCGGCAGGTGTCATGGTGGGACGCGGAGCGCAAGGCAATCCCTGGATCTTCAGGCAAATACGCGAGAGCCAGGTGGCGTCGGATGGCTCTGACCGGTATACACACCAGGGCAGGCAGCCTGGTCTGGAGGAACGGATTGCCCTCATCATCGAACATATGGACAGCCTGATCCAACAGCTTGGCGAACGAACAGCGATCAAAGAGATGCGCCGTCATTTTTCCTGGTATGTCAAAGGCCAGCATGGTGCTGCCCATCTGCGCATGGCGGGCATGAAGGCCGGCACACGGCAGGAACTGCTGCAAGTATTGGAAGATTGGCGCAATGGCACAATTAAATATTGTGAAAATTCATAATGGAAGTTGTTGAATGTGCATAGTATAATGGAATGCACAGTGCCTGCATCTGCTGAACATAACAGTTAACCGAGGGTGCAGCTGATCGAATAAGGGGGTACTTAACCTATGAAAACTTATCCCGCAGACAAGATCCATAATCTTGTGCTTCTGGGTCATGGCGGATCAGGCAAGACTGCCTTTGCTGAAGCCGTCTTGTTCAACGCTAAGTCGATTGCCCGAATGGGTAAGGCCGCTGATGGCAATACGGTCATGGATTTTGACGCGGAAGAAATACGCCGCCAGATTTCCCTGAACACAACGTCCGCCACCTGCGAATGGCAGGATCGCAAGATCAACCTGATTGACACGCCAGGCGACTTCGACTTTATCGGAGAAGTCATGCAGGGCATTCAGGTCGCTGACGCGGCACTTGTGCTGATC
>JAAYLM010000155.1 GCA_012521915.1 Oscillospiraceae bacterium
CAATGGTTGTTATCCGAAGCAGTCAGCCGCCGCTCATTTTTTGCTTTAGTCTTGTTCATTCTGTCAGCTTTGCTGCTGGAATACTTGTCTTATCAGCAGATAGGGGTTATTTCCTGGATCACGCCAAGACTCTGGCTGGCAAGCGGTCTCCTGCTTGCCCTGGTCATCATATACCGTTCTGTGCAGCAGTTAATCCAGGATATAAAAACAAAAACCTTTCTTCCAATCCTATTTACGCTTTGCCTGATAGGGCTGCTGCTCTGGCCACTCATCGATCCATCCCGTGGCGTGATCGGCCAGGACGCGACCCAGCAGGTTGCCGCCGGGTTGAACGCTTTCACCAGGTCAGATATGAATTATACCGGACGCGCTTTTCTGGGTTACCCCAGCCGCCAGTACCTTCTGGCAGCTTTGCCGGCGATGCTGGCAGGGCGCAGCGAAATGGCACTGCAAATTGGTTTTGCCTGGCCATTCTGGATAGGATTGCTCCTCTTTTCCAACAGTTTCAGAGCCTGGGGCAGAGAGAAAGGTATCCGCCACAGTGACGGGCTGGCGCTGGCTGCCGTTTCCGCCTTGTTTGTTTTTCCATATGTGACTGAATATTATCTTTACTTTGAGCATACATTGTTCCCGGTCTGTTTCAGTCTTCAGGCAATCGGCTGGCTTCTTCTCTTCCTGATCCGGCCAACGTTCTTCCATACTATTGCGTTGTACTGGACCGGCAGCATGCTGGTTTACTGCTACACAACCGGCCTTGCCGCGGTCGCTATCCTGGTTGTGCTGCTTCTACTCATCTGCTTGGAGGTCTTGCTGCGAAAGAAACCATCACGGTCTGGAACAGCACTGCCGTCAGCCTTTTTTGCCGATCCGTATCCGGCCAGCGCAGGGTTGGTTATCGCATTGGCTGTTCTGGTTACAGTAGTTTTGTCTTTGGCTTTCGGTCGCGGTGATCGTATATCTGTTCTGCGCAGTGCGAAGATCAGTGAATTGATTGAAGCTGCCAAAGCTGGCTTATCCATCGCGTTTCTGCACCGTCCGGCCACCTACGCCGGCTATCTGCTGCCACTCGTCTGGCTTTACCTGGCATTAGCGATCATTTTTCGTTTTGGTCCTGTGCATTTTGTCGTAGCCGGATGGACGCTGAGTGTCTTTGCCCTGTCCCAGATGCTGCAGGGATACGCCATTTATCCGCCAGCCATCTCCTTTTCCCGTACGCTGGTCACTGTTCCGGTACTTGTGACAGCCTGGTATCTGTTGGCCGCTGGGCTGCTTCAGGCTAACAAAATAAAGCAAAGGAAACCAGCACGTCGTTATCTGGAAGCGAGTTTGCTTGCGCTCATCATTTTACTCAACCTGGGCGTGGGAATCCGTAATGTAGCCCTGCCTGTTGTCCAGGGCGATGCCGCCAAGTATTTTGCACCAGCCGAACTGTACAACATGCGCCTACTCATATCAGATCTGAACCGGACAGCTGCCAACGAGGAGCTTTACGATCACGATGCGTTCAACATGATCCTCTATACGGATAACGTCTGGTTGAAAAATCCTGGCGACTACACCGCTTATTTCTTCCCCAATGCGCGTATTGTACTTCTGGGAAGCGACATGCCGTTACCGGGAGATCTGGATCTGGAGGTAAAAACACTTCTTTATGTGGTTCAGGCAAAATCGCCTGAACAGCTGCCTGCCGGCTTTGGCCATCCGGAAACGGTCATCGTTCCGAAAAAAGATGACCCGACGCTGCAGCTACAGCGTCTGATCTACAGACCCTGATCGTCAGTCCAGTGACGTGACTTATTTAAACAACTTTCCCACCACACGCAGCGGGTAGACTCATGTGGTTCCAGCTGTCAGCTTCGCCTGCGTGCCGATCCTGCGTGGCGTGTCAAGCGTGTCAAACTGGATCAGGTACGTGTTTTGGTCGCGGTCGAGCTCGAGCACGATTCCGGCACCGAAGATGCTGTGAACAATCCGGTCTCCCGGTTGGAAGGCAAGCCTGGCAACTGATGCCAGCAACACCCGGTCGCTGCTCTTCGCCAGATAACGTGTTTCATTGACCAAGCTTTCATCCAGTTCGTCGGTATAGGCAAGCAGGCGTTTGTCGATATCAAAGAGAAACCGGGATGGGAAACGATATGAGCCATCCAGGTTCCGCCCTTCCGCGTCCGTAAGATACAATGCTTTTTCCGCGCGTGTCAATGCCACAAAAAACAACCTGCGTTCTTCTTCCATTCCTTCCGGTGTCGCAGTCTTTTTTGACGGGAAAATGCCTTCATCCAAACCGCAGAGAAAGACATAGGGGAACTCCAGCCCTTTGGCAGCATGGACAGTCATCAGCTTTACGGCGTTTTTACCCGAGACGGTGTCTGTGTTGGTCAGCATCGCGACATGTACCAGATAATCCTCCAGCGAGCTTTCTTCGCCGCAGGCGTTTTCGTACTCGTAAATCGATTGTTTCAGTTCAGCCAGATTGTCCAGGCGTTCCTGACTTCCCTCGGTCCGCAGCATCAACTCGTAACCGCTTTGATCGAGGACTGCGCTCAACAGCTCTGAGACGGTCCGCTCCTGATAGCCAACCGTAAAGCGTTCGATCATATCGATAAATCGCCTGGCCCTGGTATTTTTGAAAATACCCTCGTCAAGCGTCTGTTCAAGTGCGTAGTAGAGTGTGCATTGGTTCTGCGCCGCGTAATTTTGCAGAAATTTCATGCGGCGTTCACCGATATTTCGTTTTGGCACATTGACCACCCGCATGAACGACAGGTCGTCTCTATAGGCTATCAGCCGCAGATAGCACAGCACATCTTTGATTTCCATGCGCCCGAAAAACTGGACACCGCTGTAGAGCGTATAGGGCAACGCTTCTTTGTTGAAGACGGTCTCCAATGATCGGGTGATGTAGTGCGCGCGATACAAAATCGCTATATCGCTGAGCGGGACACCTTGTTCCGCCAGCTTTCTGATTTCAGCAGTCATCCACATCGCTTCATCTTCAGTTGTTTTTCCGTGATGGTAGACAACTGGCGGACCATCCGGCAGAACTGGCAGTAAATCCTTTTTTATACGATTTTTATTTTTGTCGATCAGGTCATTGGCAACGGCGATGATCTGCGGTGTCGAACGGTAGTTGGCCATCATCAGGAGGGTTCGCACCTGCGGAAATTCTTTGTCGAAATCCAGTATGTAGCGCATATTGGCGCCGCGCCAGGTGTAGATGGTCTGATCCGGGTCGCCGACGACAAAAAGGTTCTGATGATACGCGCACAAGACTTTCATCAGTCGATATTGCAGATCGTCGATATCCTGATATTCGTCGACCATGATGTAGGCCAGCCGCTGCTGCCACTTCAGCCTGATCTCCGGATAAAGGTCGAAGATATGCAGTACAAACTTGATCAAGTCATTGTAATCCAGGCCAAAGCATTTCTTTTCCTGGTACAGGTAGCCATAGAAGATGATATCGTTCGTCTGTGTGGCTTCCTGGTACTTCCGGAACAGATCATCCAGCGACATGGCGATCATAAGCTGGTGATATTCCGGTTCCTGGGTGATCTTGCGCCTTTCAATCATGTCACGTGCCCTGGCAAAGGTCATGTGGCGCAGTGTCAGGCCGCGTTCTTCGTAGATGATCTTGAGCATCGTATCGATATCCGCGTTGTCGATGACAAGGAAACTTCTGGGATACTGCACGGTATGGCTGTCTTCCTGCAGCACTGAAACGCAAAAACTGTGGAACGTGCTGATGTAGCCGGTGTCCGACCCGCCGGTCAGCTGCCGGATGCGCTTTTTCATCTCATTCGCGGCCTTGTTGGTAAAGGTCACACAGAGGATATTTTCAGGCAGGATACCGATCTCATTGACCAGCCAGGCAAACCGCTGTGTCAGCGCTCGGGTCTTGCCGGATCCGGCACCAGCGACGACACGAATGTAGCCTTCTGTTGTCGTTACCGCTTTTCGCTGTTGTTCGTTGAGATGATCCATTGTTTTCTCCTGCGTGGTTCTCACGCTGCTTGATATGATCGTTTTCATTCAGTAATCATTTATGTGATCTGCAGTCAAAAAGTGCTCTTACCATTGAGATAAGCACCAATACGTCTGATCAGCCGCAGTTTTGGGATATGTCCTTTGTTTTTACATTCCTTTGCTTCCGTCTGTTACGGATATATTCGCTGATGGTCACTTTCAGTAGAATAAAGGGAAAGAAAAAAGCAGGCAGTTTGCTATATTTATCGCCAAGGCGTGTTTTCAGCGAGCTTGTGTCAAATAAGTAATAGTTCATAACAGATAACTTGTCACAAAAACCGGCCGGCAACAAAGCGTTATAAAACTTACGATAGAAACGCCCCCTTATACCCGTATTGTTTTTGAACATGATTCGGCGTGCCATAGTATAGGCAAGAGAACGATGAACCGGCAGGAAATATCGTTTTGCAGCTTCTGGTATGAGGTCCGGCCCTCCGATTGAGGCACAAAGGCTCAGTGTAAGGCTCACCAACCGACGTAAATTGAGACAG
>JAAYLM010000156.1 GCA_012521915.1 Oscillospiraceae bacterium
ACCACAACAGCCGGTACAACAGCCGGTACAACAGCCGGTACAACAGCTGGTACAACAGCTGGCACAACCACAGAAGCCGGAGAGGCAACATCCATTGCCGTTTCTCTCGCTTCAGAACCGGATACCATTGACCCCGCTTTGAACTCCGCGGTAGACGGCGCGACACTGATCGCCCATCTCTTCTCCGGACTGGCAAAATGGGGACAGGACGCCAGCGGCAACCTCGTTATTCTCCCGGATGCCGCCCAGGAACTGGTGGAGGGTGTTCTCAATGACGATGGCACCGTCACCTATACATATACCCTGCGTGACGGTCTGCTCTGGTCAGATGGCGAAGCTGTCACCGCTGCAGATTTTGAGTTTGCCTGGAAGCGTGCAGCCTCCTCCGAGCTGGGTGCTGACTATGGCTACATGTTCGAAGTCGTTGCCGGTTTCCCCGACAATCTGAGTGTCAAAGCGACCGACGACAAGACCCTGGAAGTCACGCTGGTCAACGCCGTAGCCTACTGGGATGAGCTTCTGGCTTTCCCCACCTATTTCCCCGTACGTGAAGATGTTGTTGCCGATGAAGCATGGGCGACCGATCCTTCCACATATGTCAGCAATGGTCCCTATGTCATGTCCGGTTGGGAGCACAACAGCGTCATTACGCTGGAGAAAAACCCTGACTGGTTTGATGCGGACACCGTCACCATGGACAAAATCGAATTTTTCCTGTCTGATGACGCAAACAACATGCTCGCTAACTTCAAGAGCGGTGCATGGCTGCTCATCGACGACGTGCCCACCAATGAGATTGCCAGTCTGAAAACCGAGTATCCTGACGAATTTGTCGTTGCCGGCCAGATTGGTACCTATTACATCAGCTGGAACATCAACGCAGAAATTCTGCCCGAGTCCAACACCCTCACCGGTGTTGAGGCTGAAGCAGCCAGAGCCGAAATCCGCAACGCCATCGCTCTTCTGTTCGACAGAAACTACATCGTCACAGAAATCGGCCAGGCTGGTCAGCTTCCTGCTTCGTCATTCGTTGCCATGGGCATGACTGACGCTGACGGTTCCGAGTTCTATCAAAATGCCGGTGGCAGCAGCGATTATGTCGGTTATTATGACGTTTCTGAAAACGCCATTGAAACCAACTTCGCCAGTGCCATTGAGACACTGAAGAAATACTACACCTTCGACGAATCCAGCCAGAAGTTTACTGATTTCCCGACACTGGACTACCTGTACAACACCTCTGAAGGCCACAAAGCCATTGGCGAGTACCTGCAGAGCGCGCTGGCAGCTGTCGGCATCAACATGACACTGGAAAACCAGGAGTGGAACACCTTCCGCAACACCCGTAAAGAAGGCAACTACATGATTGCCCGTAACGGCTGGCTGGCTGACTACAACGATCCTATCTCCTTCCTGGATATGTGGACATCAGGATCTAGCAACAACGATGTTCAATTCGGTAAAGGTGCACACAAAGACCTGGCTATGTACAGCATGGACTTGACCGCTCTTGGTTCAGACATCAAAGTTGAAAATGGCACATGGGCAGACACCTATGACCAGGTCATCGCCTCTGTCAAGGCCAACACCGATACCGAATCCCGCTATGCCATGATGCATGTCGCTGAAGATCTGCTCATGGGTACCGGCGCGATCACCCCATTGTACTACTACACCGACTTGTACATGATTGACAGCAGTGTCAAAGGCTTCTTCTCCAACCCCCTGGGTTACAAATATTTCATGTACACCACCATCGAATAAGCATCATAACACAGGCGCAGCCTGCGGCGGCCTCCGTACTTGTTACGGAGGCCGCCTTTACATTTTGCGGCGTCAATAACCGAAGATCTTGAAAACGGAAAAGAAAACCACATCTGATTTTAGTTTTTTCTCCACATGGATTTACTTGCGGCCATGAGAGATTATGGGGCCATGCTTGTCAACCTGCCTTTGATGTGATAAAATGCCCATGCTGTCGGATTAATCCATATCCTGACCGCACGGAGGGAATATTACAGATGAACGCAATACCTATTATACTGGCTGTTATTGATATTCTTGTCTGCATCGGACTGGTCATGCTGGTTATTTTTCAGGAAGGCAATGCCAAGGGTCTTGGCGCGATCGGTGGCGGAGCCGATACGTTTTTTGGGAAAGCCAAAGGGCGCAGCATGGATCGTATCCTGAAAAAGCTGACAACTGTCGCTGCCGGGCTTTTCGCCGTTCTTACCGTGCTCCTGTATCTTATGACAGGCCGTGGTGGCTGAACGGGCCATTTGACTAGATTCATTGACCGGCAGGACATAAATTGTTCAGAACAGGGGCATTCATCGATGCCCTTGTGTTTTTTGTTTCTTGCCTCAGGGCTAGCTCTCACAGAAAGAACGGATCAGAAGAACAAAGCCCGTGAATGATTTTTCACTCGATGCTATATGAGCTTAGGCGTTTTTTCAAACTGGCACAATCGTCGCTATGAATCTCCACATCGATCGGATTAGCCAGATCGAGGCTGAATATGCCCATGATCGATTTAGCATCAACGATGTAGCGCCCGGATGAAAGGTCGACATCAAAAGGATAATCATTAACAATTCGGACAAATTCTTTGACTTCATGGATTGATTTCAGTTGAACTTTCATTTTTTGCATACGGGAACCTCCTTATTGTTAACCGATGACGCGACCGGCCAGTAATATGTTCTGGCGCAGATATGGTCTGTCTGGCAACATATTGCCATATTGCCGGAATAACTTGATCTTGCGGTTGCATGCTTAGAATTGTGCTATAGTCCGTGGCGATCTGTCAACTGCCCTGCAGCTGCCGGGCTAAAGACAACAAGGAAGTGAGTCGATGGAACAAAAGAAAACAGCAGCTTTTCATACATTGGGCTGTAAAACCAATCATTATGAAACAGATGCTATCAGAATGCAGTTTGCCGCTGCCGGCTTTGACCTGGTTGAATTTAGAGAGCCGGCTGATGTGTACATCATCAATACCTGCAGTGTAACGGCAGAAGCCGACAGGAAATCCCGCCAGATGCTACGCAGAGCCAGGCAGGTCAATCCAAAAGCGCTGGTGGTCGCCGTTGGCTGCCAGGCGGTTATTGGCGATGCTGCCAAATGGGCTGATCTGGTTGTCGACAATGATCATAAAAGCCAAACCTGCCGGATGGTCCTTTCCTGTCTTGCCGGTGAAAAAGCTGGACAGCGGGAAACAGATGAGCCTCCACATTACGACGAGCTGGGTTGTATTGACAGGCAGTCAGAAACCCGGGCTTATTTGAAAATAGAAGATGGCTGTGACCAGTTCTGCACCTATTGCGCGATCCCACTTGCCAGAGGCCGTGTGCGCAGCCGTGGGCGGAAGCAGATTGTTACTGAAGCCAGGGCGCTTGCGCTGGCTGGGTACAAAGAGGTTGTCCTGACCGGGATACATCTTTGCTCGTTCGGCAAAGACCATGGGCTGCCAGGCCACACGGTCATGGAACTCGCACTGGAGCTGGCGGACATAGAGGGGATAGAGCGTATTCGGCTGGGTTCACTTGAACCGCGCTTCCTCACGGATCGTTTTGTTGAGCTGGCTGCAAGCAACCCTTATTTATGCCCCCATTTTCATTTATCACTGCAAAGTGGCAGCGATAAAATACTCAGGAGTATGAGACGCAGTTATCAGACAGACCAGTTCCGGGAATCGGTTGCAGCGCTGCGTCAGGCTTTTGCCGACCCTGGTTTGACGACTGATATGATTGTCGGGTTTCCGGGTGAGACCGAAGATGAATTCGCGGACAGCCTGGCTTTTTGCCGGGAGATGGCTTTTTCCCGCATTCATGTCTTCCGCTTTTCCGCCCGGGCAGGAACAGCTGCTGCCCGCATGCCTGATGTGGTCCCTGCAGGCGAAAAGACCAGGAGAAGCCACGAGATGAACCAATTAGCTCAGGATCTGTCCGGGGCATACCATGCGAAGCAAGTCGGCCATACACACGCCGTACTTGTTGAGCAGCAGTTGGGGAATGATCTTTATTCCGGTTATACGCCTGAATATGTGCCGGTGCATTTTCATGCCGCCCGACAACAGCGGCCTGGCGATATTGTTCAAGTTAAAGGATTGCAGGCCAAACCAGAAATTTTGCTGGGTGCACAGACATGATCGCCGATTCATGCTATGATAAGGGCAGCAATTCAGCCAACAGCGGAGGTGTTCACATGGTTGGTAACGAAACAACACGGTTTGAGATGGGTGCTGATCACAATAAAGAAGCGCGTGCCATCATGAAAGAGGTGTTGGCAGCATTGCGGGAAAAAGGCTATAACCCGGTTAACCAGCTGGTTGGCTACTTTCTTTCAGGTGATCCGACTTACATCACCAACCACAAGTCAGCCCGTGCGGTCATTCGTCGAATGGAGCGCGATGAGCTCCTTGAAATGATCATCAAAGAATACATCAGCCATCTTTGACAAACGCCATGCAGCCGCTGAATGAAAAATGGATGGGCATTGATTATGGCCTGGCCAGAATTGGTGTAGCCGTAAGTGATCCGATGGGCATGCTGGCCAGAGGCTTGGAAACGATCCGCTGGAACGGCCGGGACCTTCCCCAGATACAGGACCGCCTGGTTTATCTTGCACAACAACACCAGGTAACCGGTATCGTGCTGGGCTACCCGGATCGGACGGACGGTCGCCATGCGATGTTAACAGAGCAGGTCCGGTCGCTGGCGACTTATCTTGAAGAAAAAACCGGCAGGCCGGTTCTATTGCGTGACGAGCGTTTCACGACAGTCATCGCTCAACGCAGACTTCGGGAACGTGGTATAAAAGAACACAAGCAAAGGGCCATTATTGATCAGGTCGCAGCTGAAATTATTCTGCAGGAGCATCTGGACAGTCGTCGCAAATCCGGATGTTGATATGATATAATGTGCAGAAGTCCTTAAGGGACAATTAACTGGGTTAACCGGTTTATCAGGAGGAACCCTATGATTTATCATGATGAAAACAACTGTTGTTGTGGATCCGATAACCCCTGTGACGCTGATGATTGCGACTGCAACCATGAGCATGGTTGTGACTGCGGTTGTGATTGCGGACATGAGCACAATGGGACAGGCATCATAACCATGACCGATACAGAGACCGGTGAGGAATATGCTTTTGTTCTGGCCGACGACTTTATGTACGATGATCAGCACTATTGCGTTCTGGTGACAGCCGATCAGGAACAGGAACCGGAAATGGTGATCACCCGCGTCGTGACCATGGAAGATGGGACTGAGGGGCTGATGAGCCTTGAAGATGATGAATATGACCGGGTCTACACTGAATACGAACGCCTCTGCGAGGAAGATGCTGATGAAGAAGAGGACGACGGGGAAGAGGGTTGAGCCCGGCCACGTTGTCCGGGATGACCGGGCATCACAGGAACATGTTCTCGCCGTTCTAGTCGATATTGATAACGGACATGAATACTACATGTCTTTTATTGATGCTTTTCAAATCAACGGACGCGAATATGTCGTTATGTTCCCCTATGAACCCGACGATGGTCGGCACGCGGACCCGGAACTGACCATTCTGCGTGCCATGCGCCATGAGAGTGGTGAGCAGTACTATCTTTCGATTAAGAACAGACGAGAACTGGAAGCTGCGTTCAACCATTTTTTCCGCAGGTTTGAGGCGTCAGGTTCCCTGTAATTGTCCGACGAGGAGTCAAACATGCAATGTGAAGGGTGTACCTTGTTCTCGATACAGGATGGCCCGGAATATAGCCGTTGCCACGCGTTGAGCCGCTCAGAGATTTCTGATCACTGCCTGAACAGCCGCATCGCCTGGAATGCGGGCTTCTATTATCAGAAACTGGTATTGGAAGATTGCTTCTGTCTGGTCAGCAACGGAGGTGTTTTTACCACCCCCCATATGACATGGCCACTGGGTCCACTCACTGCTGAGAAGCTGGAACGGATCCTTGAGACCGTGTGGCCGGTCTTTGCTTCTCGGAGCTGGCCGCTGCGCCTGATGTATATTGATGAATCCGCATTGCCCCTTCTCAAGGCCCAACCGCTGTTTTCTTCAAGCATCAGTTACAATGCTGATTTTAGTGATTATCTCTACGATGCGGAAATGATGCGCAGCCTCAATGGTAAAGTCATGCGTCGCAAGCGCAATCATTTTAACAAGTTCATCCGGTCGTTTCCCGACTATGAATATCACCCGATATCGCCCGGTGATCAGGCGGAAGCCCTCGAACTGGTTCAGACCTGGTGTGTTGAAAAAGGTGTGGACTGTATGAACCTATATGAAAGTGACTTCCGGGCTGTACGGCAGTTGCTCCAACATTTTCCTGATCTGGAGATCAGGGGTGGCAGCATCCGCATTAGCGGCCGTCTGGTCGCGTTTTCCTTGGGTTCACTGCTCCATGGTGACACGGCAGTGATCCACTTTGAAAAAGCAGATGATGCTTATGATGGCTTGTATACCGCGATCAACAAACTTGTACTGGATCACGCCTATCCGGAAGCTGCCTGGGTCAACCGGGAAGAAGACATGGGAATACCCGGCTTGCGCAAAGCTAAAGAATCCTATGCCCCTGTCCGGCTTATCCACAAATATGAAGCTTTGCTTAACAGAATATAAATTTAGATAAGGATGGCTATGAACCGATATTGGGTAAACAGCTGCAATGATCAACAGAGTCTGACGGACAGCGCGCTTGTGCTTCCGCCACGCCGTTTCCAGGCGAGAACTATTTTGTACCCGCTGCTTTTTCTTGCCCTGCACTGGATGGCGATCAACGTGACCGCCGCCTTATATCTAGTTGTTTATGCCCTGAGCAACAGCAAAGACATACCCACGCTTGATTTATTTGCTGACAGCGTGCAACTCAACCGGCTGCTCGTAGAGCATTACCCGATTATCAGCGTGCTGTATTCAGCACTTCTCATTCCCATCTATCTGCTGTTTCTCTATTTTCAACAGAAAAAAAACAGCCGGACAGTCTGGTTCGGCCGGGCTGCCGCCAGCGATTTTTTCCCGGCTCTGGCGATCACGGTTGGCCTTCTGGGTGTGATTAATATCTGGTTTAACCTCTTGCTGCGCATCGGTGAGAAATACGAGCTGGTTGATCGCCTGATGACAGAGTATGTTGAGACAGCAGGCGCTTTCAGCCCTGCTGTCGGCTACTTCTGGCTGATTCTGGGAATCAGTATCCTGACACCCATTGCGGAGGAGCTTCTGTTTCGCGGCATTATTCAAGGAGAATTGCGCAAAGCGATGCCGGAATGGGCAGCGGTTGTCATACAGGCGATTGTATTTGCCGCTTTTCACTGGCAGCCTGTGCAGGTCAGTTACGTCCTGCTGCCCGGTTTGATGCTGGGCCTTTTATATGCCTGGACACGTTCAATCTGGGTGCCGATCGCGATGCACATCGTCTTTAATTTCCTCGGCAGCGTTTTACCGGCCCTGGTCGGCGAGGATGAAACGCTGTCCCAGATTGTCGGGACCAGCCAGCTTGCCTTTATCCTGATCGGCATCCTTTGTCTGGTCTTTCTCTGGCGCAACACGGCTGCTCGTCGCCGGCAGTCGGCTCTTTAACTTGCGCATCATGCTTCTATGGCCATACGTCTGAAAGATAGGGAGAAAAAACAATGATTGTTATGGAAAACAACATCGCCATCCCCTCCGGCTATCAATCAAAGCTGGATATCAGGGAAACAGAAACAGCGATCAAGCGGCTTAAAGACCAGTTTGAGTCTCAGCTTGCAGACACACTGAATCTCCTGCGTGTGTCTGCCCCTTTGTTTGTCTGACCGGAAACCGGACTGAATGACAATCTGAATGGCGTGGAAAGACCCGTCAGTTTTGATATCGCTGATCTGCAAGCGCAGGTTGAGATCGTCCAGTCATTAGCTAAATGGAAGCGCCTGGCCCTGGCCCGTTATGGTTTGGCCCCCGGAGAGGGTCTTTATACAGACATGAATGCTATCCGCCGAGACGAGTTATTGGATAATCTTCACTCTGTCTACGTGGATCAATGGGATTGGGAACGGATCATCATCAGCGAAGAACGCAACAGGGAAACACTACATGCATTCGTTCGCGAGATCTACCGCTGCTTCTGCCGTACAGAAAACCATATTTTGCGCCACTACCCCTGCCTGGAGCGTAAACTGCCTGCAGAGATCTATTTCATTACCTCGCAGGAACTGGAAGACCGGTACCCTGATCGGGAACCGCGGGAGCGTGAACACGCAATCTGCCGTGAGCACGGCGCTGTCTTTATCGAACAGATCGGGCAAAAGCTAGCCAGCGGTCGCCCTCATGACGGTCGCGCACCGGATTATGATGACTGGCAGCTGAACGGTGATATTGTCTTCTGGTATCCAACACTGGAACGTTCCTTTGAGATCTCCTCCATGGGGATACGCGGTGATGCGGCCGCCATGCGCCGGCAACTGGAACTGTCAGGAAGCATGGAGCGGGCTTCATTGCCTTTCCATCGCATGGTTCTGGAAAACCAGTTGCCCCTGACGATGGGTGGCGGTATCGGGCAGTCCAGAATGTGCATGTACTTCCTGGACAAGGCGCATATAGGTGAGGTGCAGGCTTCTGTCTGGCCGGACAGCATGCTGCACGACTGCCAGGCGCATGGAATCAGCTTACTGTAAGTGATGCGGTTAAACACGGGTGATGGAACATGAGCTCCCCCAGCCGGATACGCAAACGCTTTTTTGTTGTCACGGCGCTGATGCTGGCCGCTGTGATTCTGATCGCCATATTGGTGCTTTTTTCTGCTGCGAGATTATCCAGTTCAGCAAACTTGATCCGTTTTTCAGTCAGAGAATCTGTCGCCTCACAACCTGTCCTGGGAAGCGGGATTAGTCTTTCGGCGGCTGAAAGTGGCAATCTGCTTGAGGACGCGTCTTTTGAGCCTGTCGTTTATCGTCAGGCCTTGACTATTTTCAGCGGGGATGACACAACATTGACGGTTTCTTCAGAAGAAGCCGGCCAGGGCCAGTTCAACGATGGTTTTTTTAACCAGGCCGATGCGCGTGTCATGACACGCACATCAAATGGCCTAGTCCTGAAAAAAGCCGCTCAAGTGGCACATTTTGGCATCAACCGGGTTGGTGTATTCCAACCGGTGGTCCTGCCGGGGGATATGCCCGCTAATGTAGCTTTTCTGGATTTTGCCCGTCAGGGAGAAGTGACGTTTGGTGTTGGCCGGCAAGGTCTGATTGTACGCAATCTGGCCGGACAGGCTATAGAAGTCGTTGAATCCGGTATTACAGCTGATCTAAGCGGTATCTGTGCCAATGATAAACTGCTGGCTGCCTGCAGTGCGGCAGGCGACTTGCTGCTTTCCGACCAGGGGCGCCTCTGGCGCACAATGCCTGTAAGGGAACGCAAAGCTTTACGTTCGATTGCTATCTCAGACCGATCTGTCGTGGTTGCAGTCGGCGATGCTGGCAGCATGGTGACAGGAACAACAGAAGGCATTGCCACAATCCGGCCACTGACGAAAAATGATCTGACGGATATCGTGTATGGTCATGGCGTTTTTGTCGCTGTAGGACGCCAGGGCGTGATTTTAACATCCAGAAATGGCCTGATCTGGCGGATTGCAGAGCAGGATCATGTGGATGACTGGCAGGCTGTTGCATACCGTGACGGTCGGTTTCTGGTTGCAGGAGATCGAGGAACGGTGCTCTACAGCGATGATGGCCTGCGTTTTCAACCATTGCGTAACCTGCCGGATACACATTGTGTGGATGTGGTGCTGTTATCGCGCCAACAGTACATCCTTCTCGATGACCAGGGCCACTTCATGGTTTCCAACGACAGTGGCAGCAGCTGGCAAAAATCCGGGATCACGACAGGCATGTCCAGCCGGGTGATCGATCTGGCCGGCAAAGATAAAATTATCAGCGCGGACAACAGTGGCCAACTCGGCCTCGCCCAGCTGGTGGCTGAAATTCAACTGGATTCTGCCTTGAAAGACAGTCAGTATGAGGCTGGAGACATTATTTATCTGGAAAAAGCCACCTTGCCGGCACCGCATGACAGTGTTGCCGCTTCTTCACCCTGGCGACTGTTCGGACGTGGCAGCATGATCCGCACAGATATAGAGGCGGCACCCAAAGGCGGGAAGGGGTGTCTGCGCCTGCAGGCAGATCAGGCGGGCGGTCCTGTGATTCTCTCCCAGCAGATTGAAGCTGGTCAACTGGCCAGTCTGCGTCATAATGAGGTTCTCCAGGTTTCACTCTGGCTGCGTCAGTCAAGCATTGAAAACCGCCAGGTAAAGATTTGGCTTTCCGGACCATTTGAGCCGATTGGCACGACATTGACCAATGTAGGCACCGGCTGGAAAAAGTATACATATGCCCTGGTTGTTCCGGGAAGACCGGGAGGATATGCAGGACAGGACATTCGCCTGAATCTTGCCATTGACACTGGTGAACTCTGGGTGGATCGTGTTTTTCTTGGACACCTGGATGAGTCTGAGGATCTCCTTGCCAATCAGCTGCAGCGTTATGTCGATGTCATTCAGCCTCAGGTTGTCCGATTGGATTTTCTGGGCATTGGCAGTCGCGAAATGCCTTCTGAAAACTGGGTCTGGCCGATGCACAATGATAGCCCGGCCATTGAAGCGGGTATCTGGCAAAACCAGCGCGGCACCTCTCTGCATGCCGCGCTTGACCTGTGTCTTGCCAGCCATGCGAGTCCCTGGCTGGTCATCGATTCTTTCGCCAGTGAAGGCGAACTGCTCAATCTGATTGAGTATCTGGCCGCGCCGATTTCCGAGCCATATGGCAGGCTTCGCCAGGATCATGGCATGTTTTCTCCCTGGACGCAGCAGTTCCCGCGCATCTACCTTGAAATTTGCGACCGCTACACGATCTTTGACCAGGATCAGGCGCGATCCGGGTATGTCAACATGGTCATCCGGGCGATAACCCAGTCGCCCTATTACCGTCAGATAAAAAGTCAACTGGTTTTCATTGACGGCATGACTTACCAGGATGGCATTATGCTTTCTAAAGCTGATTTTCATGCGTCAGATTTACAGGGTGAGCTACAGGCTGACCGCTTAAGCAGCTCATACTTGTCATTGCAACACTATCTTGACCTTATCCCACGTAATCCAGATAAACTAACCTCAGATTTTCTGGAACTGGCCCGCAGCACGACGCTTATTGATCACGCTATGCAACCACTGCGTCTGGCTGATCTGACGGATTTCCTTCTTTTTGATCTCGGTCACCAGACCGGTCTGGTCAATGTGGAAAAGCCTGCGGAACCGGAAAGCCAGCAGGAGATGATCTGGCAGTCGGCCGCGACGATTGTGTCACATGCTGCCCGCGGGCAGCCCCTGGAGATCAATCAGCTGACAGCAGATCTGGAGCAAGGCGAAGCACTGATCGCGCAGGACCCGTTTGCGGGGGTGCGGGTATATGGCTTTTCTGACGGGCAGCACACCAGTCTTGTTCTGGTTAATCTATCTGACGAGACAACGACCTGCCAGATGATCACGGATCTTCTCCTGAACAATGCCCGTATAACTAAATATGATGAAAACGGCCAGTTGCTCAGCAGCCAAAAACTGCGGCGCAGCACAGGGAAAATCACGATTTTACCGGGAGGTGTCGTTCTTCTGAGTAAAGATGAGCCGCCTGAACAGCCATGATCAGCAGGCGAGTTCGATTAACTGGATCTATGAGCCTTTTCGACATATAATATAAGTATCTGGAAACCGTGTCATCTTACGTGCATTGGCCCTTCAACAATCTGTTTCTCTGCCGGCCCTCATCACGGGCCTGATTCAGCGACCGGACAAGCCAGCTTGTCCACAGCGTGAGGAGGAAGGACAATGGAAACCCGTTCAAGAGAGATCAAGGCCAGAGACAATCACCATCTCAGCATGCGCATCACACCCGGCCATTTCGCGACACGCCACTCGCATAT
>JAAYLM010000157.1 GCA_012521915.1 Oscillospiraceae bacterium
AAGGTTGTGGCGCAGCATCAAGTGCGGGTATTCGATTATAGAGTTGACTTCTACGTACCCGAAATGAAAGTAGTTCTTGAGATCGATGGATCAATCTATCATGGCAAGGATGTTGAACAGCGGGAACATACTCGCGATGAACTTATTTCCGAGAAACTTGGTTGTGAAGTAATCCGCATTACCACCGACAACATTAATAAAAACGTTACAAAACTACTGCCTGCTATTTCCGTGGTTTTAAAGAATAGAAAACGGAAAGCCTCAATCAAACCCTAACATGACAACTAATTTCGGCAAAGACATTCAGGAATGCACACCTCTGCATTTTTCCCCTGCGGATTTTAAACAGTGTCAGTAGTAACAGTATACCGAGGGAGAGCACTAGCATAGCAAAGAGCCGGCGCTCTTTCTTTTGCCAAACCACTGCAGAAAGGAACCGAATGCATGCTATTCACAAGCGAGCAGGTATCCAACGGACACCCGGACAAGATCTGCGACCAGATTTCCGACGCGATCGTAACTGACTGCCTTCAAAATGACCGCAACAGCCGGGTCGCAGTGGAGTGCCTCATCAAGGACTATGACATTACCATTGCTGGGGAGATCACCTCCGGGCACACGCCCGATTTCAACGACCTCGCGCGGTGTGTATTGGCCGGGATTGGATTGCCGCACGTAGAAGCCTACAAGGTTCGAACGCTGATTTCGAAGCAGAGTCCCGATATCGCTCTGGGTGTTGACCAGCAAGGCGCGGGGGACCAAGGCATGATGTTTGGCTATGCCACCAATGAAACCCGAGAGATGCTGCCTATGCCTTTCGTCCTCGCCACCGCAGCCCTGGTACGATTGAACGACGCTTCCCATCCAATTCTGCTGCCGGATGCCAAGAGCCAGGTGACGTATGACTACAAACGCAAGCGCATTGAAACGTTCCTCATCAGCACACAGCACCGGGGAGAAGCCACTCTGGATGATGTGCGGAACATCGTCGAGAACGTGATGCAGGACACCGCCAAGGCCTATGCCCTGAATACCGACTTCAAAGCGCTCGTGAATCCGACGGGCCGGTTTGTGATCGGATCCTCATTTGCCGACAGCGGGGTGACGGGCCGAAAGATCATCGCGGATACGTATGGCGGAATGTGCCGGCACGGTGGCGGCGCCTTTTCCGGAAAGGACCCAACCAAGGTGGACCGTTCCGGCGCATACATGGCGCGCAAGGTGGCCAAGGACGTGGTGCGCGCGGGGTACGCGAAGCGCTGCGAGGTACAACTGGCCTATGCGATTGGCGTGGTGGAGCCCGTGTCCATCTCCGTAGATTGCTTTGGAACGGGGCGTATGCCGCAAAGCGATATCGTCCGCTGGATTCAAAAGCGGTATGACCTAACGCCGACCGGGATCATCTCATTTCTCCGCCTGAGTGAGGTGGACTACAACGACGTCTCCAGCTATGGGCATTTCTGGCGGCCGCAGATGCCCTGGGAACAATAACAATGGTCAGAAAGCTATATAAATGCTTGACTTTCATCGCGACCGGAGTGACTAATGTCATACCCTATCACAAGGAGGTACGGATATGACACTACACACTTCGGCACCCGATCGGCGGACGCTGGTCAAAGCAATTTCAGAGCACCTGGGACAAGAAGCCATCTACTGCGGCCCACCGACGTTTGCCTACAATATCGGCGCGGTGACTGTCGACCGTGAAGGCCTGATTCACCTGCCGGACGACATGGATGCGAGCGCGCTCCAAACATTTCTGGTTTCGAGGGGCTGGCTGGAACCGGAAATCAACGAAATGACCATCAGCGTGCCGGTCAGCGATCTCACGGTCAAGACGATGCACAACCTAATCCTGATGCTGTACAGCAAACAGTACCTGTTGGGC
>JAAYLM010000158.1 GCA_012521915.1 Oscillospiraceae bacterium
TAGGAAGCGCTGTAAGTGCGCATAAAGATCGATGCCGACCACGGTTTTGTTGCCGATAACATCAAGGAAATTATCCCGGATTTTCTTTTTCTGCTCAAAGGCGGCATCGACTGTCCTGATGTGCCACTCAATGTGTCACGCAGTTTCCTGCAGAGTGACGCTTATGTCAGCAAGCTGTCCTCACATATCATCCGCAAGGTAGCTGACAAGCTCAATCAGCTTTTCAAAGATCAGCGTGAGCAATTCGAGAAGTACTGGTCGGATATTGGCGTGTTTGTGAAATACGGTATGCTGCGTGAAGAGAAATTCAATGACCGCATCAAAGATATCGTTTTGTTCCAGACCGTCGATCAGACCTTCAAAACACTGGCGGAGCTGGATGAAACGATTTTGTACACACAAGATCACCGCCAGCAGGTTGCTTATGTGAACATGGCGCGGGCGCGTAACCTGACGGTCATTGTCATGGATCATGAAATAGACAATCATTTCATGTCCTTTATCGAGTTTAAGAACAGCGGCCGCAAATTCAAGCGCGTCGATGCCGAATTGGGCGGTAAAGACAGCGACAGCATGCACACCGATGTTCTTACAGACTTGTTCCGCAAGGTCAGCGGTCAGGATAAACTGACTGTAAAAATCCAGTCGCTTGGGTCAGATGCTTTGCCAGCCATGATCTTGGAATCAGAAGAGTCCCGCCGCATGCAGGAAATGCGCAAGCAGTTTGAACGCATGGGTGGCAGTAGGGATGGCATGGATTTCGATGCGATGTTCCCGCTGGAAACCACACTGGTGATCAATGATGATCAACTGCTCGTCAGCCGCCTCTCGGCACTGGCTGATTTGCCACAGCGCCAAGAGCAGGCCGATCTTCTGGCCCGGCAGATTTATGATCTGGCCCGCCTGGGGCATGGTTCACTTACCGCTGACGATATGGCTTCCTTCCTGAAACGCAGCACAGAAGTGCTGGAGCAACTGACAACACCTGCTGAAGACCAGTAAGGCAATGGACAACTCATGTAGACCAACAGCGAAAGGACGCGAACATGGCAGATCGGGACAAGGTCAGACGCATTTACGCGTGTAAGAAAAATGGCTGCGACATCGAAGCGTCCAGCCTGCTGCATGATTTGCAGCTGAGTTTGGGTATCAGGGGCCTGCAGGCTTTGCGTATTTATAACCGCTATGATGTGTCCGGCTTGTCGCAACTGCAGTATCAGCAGGCCAGAACCGTTGTTTTTGCTGAACCGCCTGTTGACGATCTCTTTGATGAGGTTTGTGATTATGGCCACGCTGATTTTCTCATTGCTGTGGAAGCCCTGCCTGGACAGTACGACCAACGTGCTGATTCGGCGGCTCAGTGCCTGCAGGTTCTGACCCGTGAAGAAAGGCCGCTCTGTAAGACCGCGCGGATCTATGCTTTCAACGGAAATGTTACAGCAGCTGAAATGGCTCGTGTCAAAGCCTGGCTGATCAATCCTGTTGAAGCGCGTGAAGCGGCACTGGAAAAACCTTCAAGCCTGGTCGAAGAACTGGATCCACCGGAAGCTGTGACACTTGTTGACGGATTGCGTGACTTTTCTGAAGAACAGACTGCCCGTTTCCTTGATGAGGGCGATTTTGCAATGACCCTGGCTGATCTCATTTTTGTCCGTGATTATTTTCGCGTGGAAGGCCGCGATCCAACCTGGACGGAATTGCGCGTGCTGGATACCTACTGGTCAGACCACTGCCGGCACACGACCTTTCAGACCCGGATCCGCCATGTTACCTTCCCAGAAGCAGAACCACTCGGGAAAATACTGCAGCAGGACTGGCAGGACTATCTTGAACTGCGTGCCCGGACCCACGGTGATCATCTGGCGCGCAAACCGGCCAGCCTGATGGATCTGGCCACACTGGCCATGAAGGTTCTGCGCATTCGGGGTGACCTGGATGATCTGGATGAATCACCGGAGATCAATGCCTGCAGCATACGCGTAACGATACCGGTGGACGGTCAGCCAACAGATTATCTGATCCTCTTTAAAAATGAAACACACAACCATCCTACAGAAATCGAACCCTTTGGCGGTGCAGCGACCTGCATTGGCGGAGCCATCCGTGATCCGCTTTCCGGGCGGGCTTATGTTTATCAGGCCATGCGGGTTACCGGCAGCGGAGATCCGACAGGACCGGTTGACGCGACGCCTCCAGGGAAACTGCCCCAGCGCAAAATAACAACAACAGCAGCGGCTGGTTACAGTTCCTATGGCAATCAGGTCGGTTTGGCTACCGGGCATGTTGACGAGCTCTACCATCCCGGCTATGTCGCCAAGCGCATGGAGATCGGAGCCGTTATTGGTGCGGTTCCGGCCAGTCAGGTCCGGCGAGAACAGCCTCAGCCGGGAGACCAGATTATCCTGCTGGGCGGCCGCACTGGCCGTGACGGCTGCGGCGGGGCAACCGGGTCATCCAGAGCCCATGATGAAAAGTCCATAGAAAAATGTGGCTCAGAAGTGCAAAAAGGAAACGCACCGACTGAGCGGAAAATTCAGCGCCTCTTCCGTGATGCTGCAGTAGCAAGGCTGATCAAACGCTGTAATGACTTCGGTGCCGGCGGCGTTTCGGTCGCCATCGGAGAGCTGGCCGATGGCCTTCGTATTGATCTGGACCGCGTACCCAGAAAATATGAGGGACTCAATGGTACTGAGCTGGCCATATCGGAATCACAGGAGCGGATGGCGGTGGTTGTTGCCGCCTCTGATGTTCAAGCGTTCATTGAAGCTGCCGACCGGGAAAACCTGGAGGCTGTTGTTGTTGCTGAAGTAACCGGACAGCCACGCATGATCATGACCTGGCGCGGCCAGGTGATTGTTGACCTGAGCCGTGATTTCATCAACTCGAGCGGCGCGCCGCAGGAAACAGAGATCAAGGTTGATGTACCGCCGTCCGGCAGTGACTGGTTCGCGCAAACCGCAGCCACGCAATGCACCGGCGACTTTGCTGAGTCACTGCGGCAAGGCCTGTCATCTTTAGCCGGCTGCTCGCGGCGTGGTCTGGTTGAGCGTTTTGACAGCACCATCGGAGGGGGCACCGTGCTGATGCCGTATGGCGGCCGTGACCAGTTGACTCCAGAAGAAGGAATGGCAGCCCTTATCCCTCTGGAAGGCAAAAAGGAGACAGACGCTTGTACGTTGATGGCTTATGGATTTGATCCGGACCTTTCATCCAGGAGCCCGTATCATGGTGCTTCCTATGCAATTCTGGAATCTCTGGCGCGGATCGCGGCGCTGGGTGGTGATGCGTCACGGGCCCGCCTGACCTTCCAGGAATATTTCAGGAGATTGAGCAGTCCGGAAGACTGGGGTCAGCCATTGAGCGCTCTACTGGGTGCTTTGCGTACGCAGCTGGCCTGCCGTGTTCCGGCGATCGGAGGCAAGGACAGCATGTCAGGGACTTTCCGTGATCTTCATGTCCCGCCCACGCTGGTTTCGTTTGCTGTACAGGTCAGTCGGGCAGGGCAGACGCTCAGCGCGGCCATTGACCGTCCTGACCGCACGGTTTGGGTGTTGCCGGTTCCGGTTGAAAGCGCTTATGCTGGACAGAATCTGCCGGATTGCCCTGCCTTCATGAAGCAGCTTGCCTGTATTCATGAACTCAGCAGGAAAGGCCAGCTTGCAGCAGCAGCCACTGTAAGACGCAGTGGCGCGGCGGTCAGCTGTGCGCGCATGTGTTTTGGCAATCAACTGGGATTTGTTTTTTCAGAACAGAATCTCAACATGCAGGAACTGTTCCGGCCACAGCCTGGAGCGTTGCTGTTGGTCCCCAAAGACAGCGAAACCCAGGACATGCTGTCATCTCTGGGTGCCCACCTGCTTGGAAAAACCACCGAAGAACCTTATTTCATGCTGGGTTCAAGCGGCCTGTCGCTGCAGGATGCGCTGCATAGCTGGGAAAAGACACTGGATTCTGTTTTTCCGACACGCGCCAGTCAGCCGGAATCGGATCAGGACAGGATTGTGGGAGACCTGACAAGCATGGCAGAAAAGACGGGGAACACCCTGCGTGCCCATCTGCCGGAAAAAGCAAGCACATCCTGGCGCAAACCGCGTCCGTGTGTTTTTATACCGGTATTCCCCGGCACCAACTGTGAGTATGACAGTGTCAGGGCTTTTGCTAAAGCCGGAGCCGTAACGGATCTGCTTGTCGTGCGCAACAGCACGCCGGAAGCAATCCGGCAATCAATCGGGGAAATGGCCAGGCGTCTGGATAAAGCCCAGATGCTGATGTTGCCGGGCGGGTTCAGTGCCGGTGATGAGCCGGAAGGATCCGGAAAGTTCATTGCTGCGTTCTTCCGCAACCCGCAACTGAGTGACGCTGTTCACGACCTGTTGAGGCGTGACGGTTTGATCCTGGGCATCTGTAATGATTTCCAGGCATTGATCAAACTTGGCCTGCTGCCATACGGAAAAATCAGTTCCTTGACATCAGACAGCCCGACCCTGACGTTCACCGCGATCGGCAGGCATATTTCCCGGACAGTGAGAACGAAAGTCGTAAGCAATCATTCGCCTTGGCTGCACCTGACCCGCCAAGGCTCGCTGCACCAGGTGGCTATTTCTCATGGAGAAGGACGTTTTGTGGCACCTGAAGCTGTTATCCGCCAATTGGCTGCACAAGGGCAGATTGCCACGCAGTATGTCGATTCAGCAGGAAACACAGGTGTATCCCATGATACCAACCCCAATGGTTCCATCTTGTCCATTGAAGGGATTACCAGCGAGGATGGGCGCATCTTCGGCAAGATGGGCCACAGCGAGCGCAGCGGCAAGAATATTCTGCGCAATATACCAGGTGATTTTGACCAGCAGATTTTCAGAGCCGGTGTAGCCTGGTTTGCTGACAACTGAGGCTGCAGACTTGCTCAATGGATGCAGCTCCTTGTGCAGGACAGAACGTAACAACTTTCTGCCACCTGTTTTTAACAGAACACTTTGCAACGGCGACGATGCAGAAATGGCCTCTGCCTGTTCTTCAGCTGCTATATGGACAGGACAGCTGTCAAGACATGTCTTCCTTAACAATCTCATAAAATAAATCCAAAATACTTACAAGATTGAATAATAGTAAAGAATTGCATAGTTTGTAAAGCATTGTATGTTTTTTATCGCGCTCTGTTGTGTATAATTTCCTATAGAGCAAAATACCCATCAATAGCAGGTAATTGACAGTATATTTAGCTAAAAGCAACAATTAATAGCCGAAATGCGTAACAGAAAACAAAAATAAATAGCGATTGACTCTGGTTGCTCAACAACAGGAGGACAATTTATTCATGTCGTTGGAAGATAAAAAATACTACATGAGCGTTGATGGCGGAGGCAGCAAACTGTCCGTTATCCTTTTCGATGAAGATTTCCGGATTTTAGGCCGGGGCTTCAGTGGTGCCATCAATCCCCGCTTTGTTTCTGATCGAATGATCCGCCGCAATTTCGAGACAGGAATCAGCGACTGCCTTAAATACGCTTCTGTTACACAGATTGACAAGCTTTATATAGCCATGCCAGGCCCGAATGACCTATTTGCCTACATGCTGAGCAAACGGGTTAAGCTCAATCATTACAGGCTCATGTCTGAAGGAGAAAACAGTCTTATGGGCGGCATTTTTACCAAGCAGGGTGTTGTCGCCCTGTCCGGTACAGGCAATGGTATCTTTAATGTCGATGCTGAAGCTTCGACCCATATGGGTGGCTGGGGCGGATTGTTTGATGATGAAGGCAGCGGTTACTCGATCGGACGGGCTGCCTTGAATGCCGCAGTGAAATCTTTCGAAAAGCGCGGTCCTTTAACCATACTGCCTGAGCGGATCGTTGAATACTGGCAGCTTATTCGTTTTAATGACATCATCGATCATGTCTATTCATCAGATGACTATCGCGGCCTGATTGCCAGCCTGGCAAACCTTGTTGTGGATTCAGCTTCTGAAGACCCTGTCTGCTGCGGCATACTGCAGCAGGCCGGATTGGACATGGCACAACTGGTGATTGCCATGTTCGATCGAGACGAGCTGACGCCGGATCTCCCGATCATGGTTGCAGGCAGCGTCTGGAAAGACAATCCCTGTATGTTCGCTTCATTTTACAGAGCCGTGACAAGCGCTGTCCAGGGTGCTGTCATTTGTTTTCCCTGGTATGAAGCTGTGATCGGTGGTGCGATCGCGTCTGTTTATGAGCAAATTGATCATCTTGATAAGCATAAAATTAAAAAGTTGAAAGAAGCTTTCCCGGAGTTCCGTTATAATGTAGGAAGAACCGAGCAGCTTCTGCAGGAAGATGCCTATTCACAAGTTCATATAGGACCGGTCTGACTGCCCGGTTGTTCGTTCAATTTCAGGAAGGGAAGGAATTTCAAACATGTACGAAAAATACTTTGCGAGGTTAAAAGAAATATTGCTAAAAATCGAGGACACACAGGGACCAAATATTGAGGCCGCAGCTGATGTACTGGTCCAGGCCATACGGACCGGCCATTGCGTTTATGCTTTTGGCTGCAACCACGCCAACCTGTTGGCTAAAGAACTTGTATACCGTACGGGTGGTCTGGCTGTAATCAATACGATTGAAGCCCCTGGCCTTGACTTCGATGTGCGGCCGGCAACCTTAACAACCGATATGGAGCGCCTGCACGATTACGGGGCAATTCTTGTGCGTGCGGCCGGTATCAAGACTGGCGATGTTTTCATCATCCATTCCGAGTCCGGGCGCAACGCTGTGACTGTTGATGCTGCCCGGCAGGCTAAAGAGATCGGTGCGACGGTGATCTGCCTGACCAATCTTGATTATTCACGCAGTGTCAGCTCACGTCATGCCTCAGGCAAAAGGCTCTTTGAGGTTTCCGACATCGTTCTGGACAACTGCGGTGATATTGGCGACACGGTGGTGGATATTCCGGAACTTGGCCAGAAAGTCGCTGCTTCCTCGACCGCGGCCGGAGCGGCATTGCTGCAGGCACTGGTTGCCGAGGTTATCGCGCGAATGGTCGCAGCCAATGAACTGCCTCCGGTCTTTATCAGTTCTAATATGGAGGGTGGAGACGAGCATAATAAAAAAATCATGGAACAATATAAATCTCAAATTAAATATTTGTAATGATCATGCAGAACTAAAATAATGTAGAGGAGAAAAACGATGCTTAAAGAAAAATTTTCACAAGTCATTAAGAATCTGATCGACGAAGTCGACACCAAACAAAAAGATGCCATTGAAAAGGCAGCTGACCTGATCGTTGAATCCGTGCGCAACAAAGGCGCCATTCACCTTTACGATACCGGGCATATCATCAACAGCGAGTTGATCAACCGCGCAGGCGGTCTTGCGCTGCTTAAGCCGCTGCGCTACACCTTTACTGTTGATGATCCGGTTTTTCCTCGTGAGCAGAAAAACAGCGGCAATCTGGAAGGTCTCGGTAAACTTATTCTGGATAAATCCAATGTATTGCCAGGTGATGTCATGATTCTCGGATCAGTATCCGGAAAATCACCTAATGTTATCGAGCTTGCTCTGGCGGCCAGGGAAAAAGGTGTCAAGCTGATCGTTGTCACTTCTGTGGTTTATTCTTCATCTGTTAAGTCCGAGCACTCTTCAGGCAAACATTTGTATGAACTGGGCGATGTCGTTATCGACAACGGGGCACCCATTGGTGACGCTGCCATCCAGGTTGAAGGCTTGAGCAACCCTTTCGGTGCCGTATCCGGTATTGGTGCTGCCTATGCACTATGGCTGGTCAGTGCTGAGATTGTTGAGAAAATGCTGGCGTTGGGTATGGAACCTGCTGTTTACCTGAGCATCAATAAACCTGAAGGTAGAGAAAATCATAAAAAGATGGTTAGCCGGTACGAAGAAAACGGTTATTGATTCACTTCAAGTGTGAAGGGGAGTATATTTATGCAGCCTTTACAGAAGAAAGTCAGAAAAAAATGGCGCCGTGAGCATAACACGTTATTGGCTATGGCGGCGCCGACCATTCTCTTTCTCATCCTGTTCAGCTATATACCTATGGTTGGCTTAGTCATGGCTTTCCAGCGACTTGATATCAAAGCGGGTATTTTTGGCAGTCCTTTCATCGGCATGAGCAATTTTGAGTTTCTGTTTTCCTCAACAGATGCTTACATCATCACACGAAACACCGTCCTTTATAATCTGGTGTTTATCGTTTTCAATATGGCTGTCGCTGTGGCAGCAGCGCTCATGCTCAGTTCGCTGCGATCGGCAAAATATGCCAAAACGATGCAGACCATTTATATGTTGCCCTATTTTCTATCCTGGGCTGTCGTCGCCATTGTGGTCAACGCCTTTCTCGATAGGAGCAATGGACTGGTTAACGCGGTGCTGGAGAGCCTTGGTGAGAAAAGCACCACAAACTGGTATCACCAGTTGAGCATCTGGCCTCCTTTGCTGGTGCTGGTCAATGCCTGGAAAGGTGTCGGTTACCAGACCGTTCTGTATCTAGCTGTCATAAGCGGCATTTCCACAGAATACTATGAAGCAGCTGTTCTGGACGGGGCCAGCAAGTGGCAGCAGGCACGCTACATCACCATTCCCCATCTCCGTTTCATCGTGGGCATATCCATTATCCTTGCCATGTCCAACATCTTCCGCGGAGACTTCGGCCTTTTTTACAATGTTCCCATGAACAGTGGTCGTCTTTTCCCTGTAACTGATGTCATTGACACCTATATCTACCGCAGTCTGACGTATCTTAGCAATGTCGGTATGTCTACGGCTGCCGGCCTGTATCAGTCTGTTGTCGGATTCATCATGGTTATGGTGGTTAATCGGATCGTAACCAAACTGGATCCCGACAGCGCAATGTTCTGATCGGAGGAGGGCAGACATGGCTTCACGAACTTCAACTGATTCACGCTTAAATGTTATTTCCCAAAGCTGGAATTTCTCTTTTATCATCCTGCTCGCTTTTGTAGCCTTGTTCATCCTGATTCCAATGCTGCTTATTATCATTGTCTCTTTTTCCTCCGAGCTGAGCATTGCCAACCGTGGCTACAGTTTCTGGCCGGAAGCATGGACGCTGGATGGCTATCGTTTTTTGTTCAAAACAGGCGACCAATTACTGAATTCCTACATCATTACGATTTTCTACACCATAACCGGTACCGTTATGAGCATGACGGTCATGACCATGTTTTCCTATGTGATCGCTCAGCGCAACTTTCCACTCTGTAAATCCCTGACTTGGATGCTTTTTTTCACGATGCTGTTCAGCGGTGGCCTGGTGCCAAGTTATATTCTCAATGTTCGTTACCTGCAGATCAATGACAGTATCTGGATTTTTCTGCTCCCATCCCTGGTCAGCGCCTGGTACACCATTATCCTGCGAACGTTTATTCAGACAACCATACCGGATACACTTTTTGAAGCGGCCAGAATTGATGGTGCGGGTCATTTTCGTGTCTTCATCAGTATCGTTCTGCCCTTGTTCAAGACCGGTATTGCTACGGTCAGCCTGTTCAATGTGGTGACACGCTGGAATGACTGGTTTATCGGCATGCTTTATATCCGCAACCCGAAGTTGGTCCCGCTGCAGACAATGCTGACCAAAATCCAGGACTCGATTGAGTTTCTTAAACAGAACGCTGCTATTGCCGGAACGCCAGATGGTATTGCCCTGCTACGTAATCTTCCGGATGAGAATTTACGCATGGCTTGTACCATCGTCGTAATCCTGCCGATTCTTATGGCGTATCCATTCTTCCAGCGCTTCTTTGTCAGAGGCCTGACAATCGGCAGCATCAAGGGCTGATGATTATCTGTAGATATGCCCTTTATTCCAGTTCGATGATACATCTGTTTCGGCAGGAGACCTGCAAACCAAGTCAGCCAAAGCAGATGTTCATAGAGAATGGTCTGTTTCAGGCAGTTAAGATGGCCTGGCAGTCCGGAAAATAAAAAGGAGGAATCGTAAACATGCAACGCAAATGGAGAAGAGCTGTACTCGCAATGCTGGTCTGTCTGCTTTTCGTTTTCGCAGTGGCTTGCTCGAATGGATCGACAACCGCCGGAACGACAGCAGGTACGACAGCAGGTACGACAGCAGGTACGACAGCAGGTACGACAGCAGGTACAACAGGGTCCGGATCAGAAGAACTGGAATTTGTCACCTTTGACTGGTATCTTGGTTTGAGCCCGATGCCGGACAACCAGATGGTGAACGACGGTGTCAATGAGTATCTCAAGGAAAAGATCAACGCAAATGTTAACATTTTCTACTGGGAAGCTGCTGAATGGGAAGAAAAGATGACCACGATGATTAGTGCCGGCCAGGATGTCGGTGTCATCGGTTTCGGCAGCCAGTCCAAGCTTGACTATGTTGTGCAGTCCAACCGTGGCGGTTTCTATCCGCTGGATGACCTGCTGCCTCAGTACGGTCAGGGAACCTGGGCGCTTTTTGATGAAGCCATCTGGGACAGCATGCGCATTAAAGGGAACATTTATGGTATTCCTTCATTGAAGGATAACTGCTATATCATGTCTCTGATCTACAACGCTGAAATGGCTGATGCGCTTGGTCTGGATATGGATAGCGTTCAGTACACCAACTGGCGGCAGATCGAACCGTTCCTTAACGAAGTTATCGAAAAACGTGAAGAGATGTTCCCCGAGTATGATGAGTATCCGCTTTGTGGCGCAGCTGGTCTGGAGTCTCCTTACAACTTCGCCATCGAATCATTCCTCAATGACAGCTTCCTCGCTGTCTGTAACATTGATCCGTTCTTTGATGTCGCGGGCTTCGATGCTGACACAGTATTCAACCTCTATGCGACAGACGAATATCGTGAGTTCTGCAAGAGCAGAGTGCGCATGGTGCAGCGTAATATCAACGCTTATCCTGGCACAGGCAAGAGTGAGTGGAACTACACCGGCGGCATGTTTGCCTGGCCGGGCTGGGGGTACACTTACATGCAGGAACACCTGTATGGCGACAACTTTACAACCAAAATGATCGTTTCTGACCATATCTGGACCGATACCAACAACTACTTCAGTGCCGGCACGGCTATTTCTGCCAACTGTGCTGTACCGGAACGTGCCATGATGCTGCTCGAACTGGTCAACACAGATCCGGAACTTGCCACCATGATGCGCTTTGGGTTAGAAGATAAGCACTATGTCATCAATGACGAAGGCAAAATGCAGTTTGAAGGCAGTGAGCGCAATGGCGGCGAACGCGCTGACTATGGCTACTATTACTGGTATGCTGCTCCTGTCGGTAACCTGACCATTGTCAACGCACCCGAAAGTCTGGTCGGGCCAGATGGCATCATGCTGGACCGCATTGTTGAATACAACAATAATGCCGTTCTGCCGAATCACATGGGCTTCGTCTTCAATCTGGAACCTGTTACCAATGAGATCGCAGCCTGCACCAATGTTGTTATGGAATATCGTAACCTCTTGCGCGACGGCGAGCTGGAGTCTGAGGATGAAGTTGATACA
>JAAYLM010000159.1 GCA_012521915.1 Oscillospiraceae bacterium
GTTGTGCAGAGCGATGCCAAACAGGATGAGAAAGCCCGTACGCAGAACAGGATTGCCACGCAAGCCTAATTTGTCCGGATTTTCCACCACCATGTGCTCGCTTTCCGACATATGTGAGTGCGGCATGAAGCGATCCAGCAAAAACATCATGCCGGCACCCAGCACAAAACCAATCAGGGCACCAGCCAGCGATCCGGTATCCACCGCGCTGGGCAGCAATTCGAAAAGGGAAATCGCCACCATGATACCACCGGCAAAGCCCAGCAGCAGAGCCAGGACTTTTTCCTTAGGCCTGCCGAAAGCCATGAGGACAAACACCCCCAGTACTGTTGAGGTACCCGCCAGAAAACTGTAGAGAATGGCTTGCATAGATATTTCCTCCGCCTTAATGGATGAACTTTGTTGCGCATATTCTAGCACAAAATGCCTCTCAGCGGTCATAGGCACGGTAAAAACCCGCAAAGCTTTGACACCCGATCCTGTCGTCGCTAAAATGAAGACACCAGAATGAACATCCGCTGAACCATAAAGGAGTCATATGCCTCTAAACGCGTCTACAAAAGGTATCCTGCTGCCGATCCTGACGCTGGCCGGTTTGTTGCTGTCCATCTATTTTCTGGCGACCTGGCTGCCTTCGGAAAATCTGAAACTTGGCTAGGGCTATCTGGAAGAGCTTGAGGAGGGCTGGCAGATCCTGTCGCCTGGATCGGACGGGCAAGCGGTAAGCCTACCCCTGCAGCTGCCTGCAGCGCCCCATGAAGCGGTCGTTGTCCGCTACCGTTTCAGCAAAGCGTATCCGGACGGCATGAATCTGCGCCTGCGTGCCTCCATGCAGGATCTGCGTGTTTACCTGGACGATGCCTTACTGTTCAGCGCACAGTTGCCGGCTTCCGGTCGCCTCTCTGCACCGCCAGCCAGTGTCTGGCATTTTGTGCCGCTTCCCGATCAGCTGGCTGGGAAATCACTGACCCTGGAAATTTCATCCCCCACGGGCAATTTCGCCGGACTTGTTAATGAAGTGACGATCGGCACAGGAGACGCTCTGCTCTGGGATTTATTGAACCAAAACCGCGTCAATTTGCTGGTTGTGCTTTTTCTGTTGTGTTTCGGCCTGCTGGCAATCCTGGCCAACGTCATCCTGCGCCAGCTGCCTGACGCGCGCCTGTTCTATTTGGGTTTATTTGCCCTGAGCGTGGCGGTCTGGCAGTTCTCAGAAGCAAGACTGATGCAGCTGATCTCCGGCAACCGTTTCATCCTGGGCAGCATCAGCTACCTCGTGTTGGCGATCTCACCAATTCCCCTGCTGCTTTACTTGCGCGTCGCGGTCATTCCCCGCTATAAAAAACTGTTCGCCGGTCTGGCGGCCGGCTTCGCCTCGTGCTTTGTCCTGATTCTCTTGCTGCAACTGGGCGGCCTGGTTTTTTTCATTGAATCTGCCTTGCTGACCAACGCCCTGCTGCTCGGTGTTGTCACGCTTATCCTTGTTCTGCTCTTGTACGACATGATCAAACACAAAAACAGACTGGCGCGTGGCTTTCTGCAGGCTTCCAGCGCTCTGCTGGTCACCATCGTCATTGAAACAGTGTTGTTTTTCAGCGGCAAGTATGAAACGATCTCGCTCTACAGCCGTGTCGGCATCGTCATCTTCTTCCTCATTCTGGCCGCCAGCGCGGTCCGCTCCATCAACAGCATGCTTCAACAGGAAGAAGAAACACGCCTGCTCAGCCGGCTGGCGTTTGTCGACGCGCTGAGCGGCGCGGCCAACCGCCTGGCCTTTGAGCGTGACATGGAAAAAAGGAACACCACACAAACAGCCTTCATGCTGCTTATGATGGACATCAACAACCTCAAA
>JAAYLM010000016.1 GCA_012521915.1 Oscillospiraceae bacterium
AACGGTGGTCCAGCTGCCTTCGATCAGGGCGACGGCGCTGTCGAACCGGGCTGTGATGGTGCCGTAGTCCTCGGCGTCGCCAAATGGGCTGGCAAAGTTTGCCCGCAGGCCGTAGGCGGCTCGCACCGGTGAACCGAGAAACCAGCTGGACAGGCAGGCGCCGTAACAGCAGTAATCCCAGAACGCGCCGCCGCCGGACGCCGCATGGTACCACCATTGCGAGCTTTTTTCCTCGTCGGTCAAGTTCTCACCGTAAGAGAACGGGCCCTGCGAATCGGTGTTGCGGTAGGTGAATTTGAAAACATCGCCGACGATCCCTTCGCCGACCAGCTTTTGCGCCAGCCGGATGCCCGGATACCAGGTCGTCGGCCAGTTGATGGCCAAAACGGCGCCGCCCTGTTTGGCGGCAGCGGCCATCTGGAGCGCTTCGGCCATCGAGGTGGCCATCGGCTTTTCGACGAGCACATGGATGCCCCTCTTCAGCAAGTCCGACACGACGCGGCTGTGAAACGCGTTCTCGCAGCAGACGATGGCCAGATCCGGCGCGCTGTTGTCGATAAGACGGGTGTAATCGTCGTAGATCGCGAGCATCCCGGTCAGATCGATCACCGCCTTGAGGTTGTAGGCCCGGGTGGACGGCTTCTCGCTCAGGGAGGGAAGCTGGGGCTTGATGTCGCAGCAGGCTACCCATTCGATCTTGTCACCCAGTTGATAAAAGGCTTTGACCAGCGACTGGATATGCATATGCGCAAAACCAATCACGGCAACACGTATTTTTTTCATGCGGCAGGTTTCCTTTCCTGGTATGAATCCGGCGAAGCGTTACGTTCAGTCTAAAGAGCCGATCAGGTGGTGTCAAGGATCGGGCTGGCATTATTTGTATCGGCGCCGTCGCCTTAGTGATTGTTAAATAATAATCATGCCAATTGGTTTGGTAATATCCTGTAATTCCATTCCCCGTGATAACTGTCGGGAACCAGGTTGACATCAGCAAGCGCTTCGTCAGACACCTTGATTCCTGTCTCATAGGATGTTGTATCTGCAGCACACGCTATCTGAAGTCCCTTACGCGTGGTCGTGCTGGCGATCAGGCTGATGATGACTTCAAGACTGACCAACGGCCGACCCCTCCAGTTCTTGCTGATATGCGAAAACATGCGATGCTCAATCTTGTTCCATTTGCTCGTATTGGGCGGGAAGTGCAGAACATGAACGACAAGCCCGGTCTCATTGGCAAAATTTTGCAGTTCTGTTTTCCACAGCCTGCGCCGATATCCGTTGCTCCCGCCGCTGTCTGCAGTGATCATAAGTTCCTGTGCTTGTGGATATACCGCTTTCCCCATCTCGAACCACCAGGTGCGGATCGTGGCGACAGCGAACTGCGATGTATCTTTTGTGATGCCAACACTGACCCATCCCTTGTTAGCGGTTATATCGTAGACACCGAACGGGATGGCATGGCCCAGTTCTTTGTTCTCAAAATCATGCGTGTCCACGCGTGTGGGCTGCCCTTTCGGATGCCATTCGCGGCCGTTGTTTTTGTATGGTCCAATCAGTTCTTTCTTTTTGGTGTCAACTGAGATAATCGGCTGATTTCTATCTTGCATCTCTTTCACATGCTGATAGATGTATTCAAACTGCTCATTTCGATCTGCGTGCTGTCCGGGTTCGATGCTCTTGAAATCGGCCTGAAGGGAAAACCCCATGTCCTGAAGCAATGTCCTGACCGTCACATGGCTCACATCATGGCCTTTCGTCTTGAGCTCATCAGCCAAATTCCGCAAACTCTTGGATGTCCATAACAGTGAGGATTCTGGATCGCCTCTGGTTATCGGATCAATCAGCAATTTCAAATCCTCTTCGAGCGTAGGGTCGATCTCCGTTGCCTTTTTTCTCCCACCACCCTCTCTGCGAATCCTCTCGGATGATTTTTCTGCTTCAATGGCTGGGGCTCCATCCGATTCAAGCTCCTGTATTCCGTCTCGAATAACCTTTCTTGCCAATCCCGTTGCCCGGCTGATTTTGCTGATCCCGCCTCGGCCTTCTGTTAGTGCCATTCCTGCCACAAC
This sequence comes from Oscillospiraceae bacterium, assembly GCA_012521915.1. Classification (GTDB taxonomy): domain Bacteria; phylum Bacillota; class Clostridia; order Saccharofermentanales; family UBA5734; genus JAAYBY01. The sequence goes on from JAAYLM010000016.1 coordinate 2,070, forward strand.
CAGTCTTCTGTCTTTCTCATTAAGGTGCGGTTTTACACGACCGTAAAAACGTTTGATATTGTCTTCATCCACGAGCCTCACCCCCATGGATATACTACCACAATATCCGTTAAATGGCAACTTTATTTTTTAACAACTACTTAGCAGCAGGAGAACGGATACCAAAAGCACCGCCAAACCTGCCGCGCCACCTAACCAGGCAGCCACCGGAACGCGAACATTCGCCTCTGGCGCAGGCAGGATCGGTTGGGTTGGTACAGGCGCGGGTGTGATCGTTGTGGGTGTCGCCGCGTGAATTTCCTCTTGCAGGCGGATGACAACATACAAGAACCGCGTGTCTAATATCGTGCCGCCCATATCCGTCACGGTTGCCTCCAACTGGAAATCGCCGGCAACCGTTCGAGGTGGCGTCCAGACAGCCTGGCAGGCAGCCTGTCCGGAAACATCGTCCAGGTAAACCGGCGGCAGTTCGGCGACCATGGCACCGCTGTCCAGCTTTCGGACCGTAAAGTGGATTAAGAGATCCTGGGCCATATCGTCGTTATTGACGATAACCTCGATGCCAACCGGATCGCCTGTCGCATACAAGGCGCGGTCAAGGCTGACGCGGGTCATGCGCGCTGCGATGTGAACCGATTCAATCGCGAAGACATAGCGGCGGTAGTAAAGCGACGCGAGCGTCTCCGGTTGCGTGTAGAAAGGGAAAACGCGGATGATTAGCGTTGTAGACCCGTCTGCGTTTCGTTCGACCTGCCAGCTATGGGTCTGGGCGGGATACCAACCTGGCAGCATGGTGACGGGGCGGAGCGGGTCTTCTTGCAGAATGACCACCGGCAGGCGCAGACCATCGTGCTGCTCCTGGCCGGACCGGTCTTCGAGCAGAACGTTTTGCACCCGGATGCCATCGTTCAGTTCGGTCTTGTAGACCAGATAAGGCACCAGCGGACGCCCTTCTTCGGCAAAATAGGGCTCGATGCCTGTGAACGTGACCGTGTCGACGCCGTTTTCGGACAAGATCTGGCAGGGCGGCAGGTCCAGCGTCCATGTGCGGGTTTCGGCGGCAGCAACCGAACCGAACGTGATCGTCAGCGCCAGACAAGCCGCGCATGCCACGATCAGGCAGCTGGCGAAGCAATGCCGGACGTAATGCGGTTTGCGCTCAGGGTTGCCCATATTTCGGATCTCCATAGAGGTTGAAATAATACTTGAAATGAAACCAGTGCGCGCCGAGGACGACCGTATCGGTCTTCAGGGCGTGCAGGCTGTCACCCACACTGGCTCGAGTGGTCATTATTGATGTCTTTTTACTTTACAACGTACAACTCGTTCTGTTGTATGTACAATTAATCTTATTTATCATAGATTTTCATGGAATTAATGGAACCCTAACTTCAGATTGACATACTGCTGCGGAAGGCCTGAAATCCTTGCGTTTCCGCTTGTATTGGCAACATTATTCGTCAAAGAATTAGGTGTCATAAAGATAATATACTCCTTATCATCAATTAACTAATTATCTTCACCAATTTGTTACATTTCCTTGAAACGCCTTTATAAAGGCATTTCAGCAATTCATGCAAAATCATTGACATTGATTAACGTATATGATAATATAATTTCATGGAATATATTAACCCTAAAAGCATGCAGATCCGCTATTTCGCTGAGCCTGACAATGCCGGACACAGGCAGTTTTTGGCGCTCAGGCGGTTCTTCCTGGACGGTCGGTCTG
>JAAYLM010000160.1 GCA_012521915.1 Oscillospiraceae bacterium
CGCGGAGTAAACACCACCGTACATTGATTCATGCGGTGCCGGGATACCGAGGTTGTCAATATGGCCTGTTTTCGGGTCATAGATCATCAACGTCGAGCCTTGAAAGCCTTCCCAGGTATGTGCGTAGTAGGCGTATGGCAGCCATTCAACATGATTAGGCGCTTTATCTGTTGAATGATTACAGCAGATAATCCGACCATCTGGCAGAAAGTCGATCGCTGAGTGAATCTTGGATCCGGGAAGGGCACGCGGGCTTGGCAGGACAACATCGCGCGAGTAAAAGCACTTTTCAATCGTATTATTTTCTCGGTTATAGCGGTTTAGATAGGCATAATCACCGTTGCCCGCTTCACTGCCAATGGAGAAATAGAAGATCCCATCCGGTGAAAGCGCAGCGTCCCAGCAACAGTTGAAACCTTCATAGCCCTGCGGTCTGGCCAGAGCAACGCCTTCCTGCGGAATCAGTGTGAAAGTCTCAGGGTCTCCGTAACGGTAAAGATAACTTTTCTGCATTTTTTCCTCCCGTACTGCTCATATCAACAGAATAGATGAGAGCGGATATATTTCTCTCGGTATTCAGATTGTTCAGCTACAAAGATACAATGAATACAATTCCTGTCCGATCACCTGCACCAAGGCAAAGCTTGCTGTCGTCCGGCGCGCAGTCGATTGCTGTCAGCAGATCGGGACCGACAAAATTGTCTTCGCCATTAGCAAGCCACCACAAAAGACCCAGTTCGCATACACCGTTTTCGTCATCGTAGGTGAATACCCGCCCGATATCCAACGGATCGCCGCAGACGCCCCAGGCAAAGGTGGCGTCCTGATTCGTACATAAGGCATTGACCGCACCTGAGCCGCTTGTTAAGCCCAGTGAGAACACCTTTTTGCCATACAGCACACAGAGTTTGCCGTCTTTCGTGCCGATCAGGGTCCTGTTGTTGTTCCAGGCTGTCGAACAGGCTGGAACAGCCAGGTATTGTCTGCCCGCAACATGCGGCAGTTTGACCCCTTCTGGAACCGTAGCCACCTCCGGGCAAGCCCGGGCCAGCAGTTCTGTCCGTTCCGAGTCAGCCAGTGTCTCGAGCGGTTCTATTTTAGCCAGTGTTCCGTCCCGGATTTCGAAGGCATATTTCGGCTCATGCTCTCCGCAGACACCGCGTATGGTGTCGCTATTTGCCCAATACAGCCCGATTACAGCTGAGTTTTCCTCATCACCGCGCAGTTCTGTCCATAGCCGCACCTGCTGAACTTGTTCCGATGCAAATGCTTCATGGTCGTTCAGCAGGGAAGTCCCTTCATACGGGGCGCTAACATGATTTGTCTTTGCAGTCGGCTTCGGATAAAAGCGATCATCCTGATGAAGGGGACCTTTCTTTCCCAGGTTCTGCGACTGAAGCGTCAAATCAAGACACATCACCGGCGGGCTGTTTCCTTTGTCTGCCGCAAACGTGGCGTAGAGGATATTCTTCCCGCGGTCAATACACATTTCCGAAACAATACCGCAGACATGTTCAGACACACCCAAGACGCCAAGATTTTGTGGTCTTTCACCTGTTTTGCTGTAGTCCCAGCGGTACAAATAGGCCGGAGCCGGTGTGGTCTGTTCGCGGTACGCTTCCGGAACATCAAGAAGACGCGGTGTCATCGCATACCAGAGCGCACCATGAGCGTCAAGCGCTCCGTTGAAACAATAGAAATAGTTGCCAAAGCCCTCGAACAGCTCATCGGCCCCCTGCATTTCTCCATAATCGATAAGCTGTCCTGACATCACGTTGTACTCATATAAATGATTGGCATAACCTGCGATCATCAGCATCCGCTGGTCGTCGAGATTGATGTAGGTTGATAGGTAACGTGTGACCCTGCGTTTCTTGTAGTCAGAGCGATGCTTGGGCAGACGTATGCCCGTCCACTCGATACGGTCGGTATCCGTATTGACACGCATGAAGAAGCCCGAAGGCGACGTCAGGTAGACATGACCGTCTGGACCGACATGCACACGGTGCGAGCATTCCTCGATGGCCTTGCCGAGATCCTTAACCCTTCGCGTGTCCAGATCATATTTGTACATGTGGCCCCGCTGAAACCCGAGCATATAATAGGCATTGTTTTTAGCGGAGTATACCCCGCCGTACATCGATTCATGCGGGGCAGGGATACCAAGGTTGTCGACATGGCCTGTTTTCGGGTCGTAGATCATC
>JAAYLM010000017.1 GCA_012521915.1 Oscillospiraceae bacterium
TACCGTAGCATCGGGCAACGCTCCTGAGCAAATGGACGAGCTGTTCATCAAAGAACCGGAAATCTCCATCATTGACTTGCTGAAACAGGCAGGATTTGCTTCATCGAATTCCGATGCAAGACGTCTGATCGTGGGCAAGGCATAAAAGTCAATGGTGAAACGCTTACGGATATGACGTTGACTGTTAAGCGAAATGTTGTTTTATGCCGTGGAAAGAACAAGTTCGTCCGCGTTCGCTTCTCGTGACTAGGGAGAAGGTAGGGCCTGTTCTTGGCGTACTTAGCACCTCAAGGCTTTGTGTTCATCTGACGCTTGTTCCGCAGTTTGCGCAAAAGGACACGTTCTCCGCCAGCTGGTAGCCGCAATTAGAGCAAACCACAGCTCCGCCAGGCTGCAGCCGGCTTTTCTGAGAATATGCGCTTGTTGGCGTGGCCTTTTTCTTCTTTTCCTTTTTTTTCAGGGTGCCGGTGACCAGCAGCAACAGGAAAAAGCAGGCAACAGGGGAGAGGATGTGGTAGATGATCGCCATTTCCCCCATCTTGCTGAATTCGGCAAGTGCGGATGGTTTGTTGATATGGGGGAAGAAGGCGAAATAACTGATCCGCTCCGTGCGCGTTTCCCCATCCGCAAGCCTTGGCCATGATTCATCGCTCGTATACATGACATGACCTCGGTATTCTTTGCCGTCCACCGTAAAATAATAGCTCTTGGAAATGGTGCGGGAGCGGTTGGCATCGGCATGGCTATCATCGAGGCGGGCGTCATAACTGTCCACTGTACCCATGACAGTCTGGCCCCAGAGCCCCAATGCAATTGTACTCAGGCTGAGATACATTGCGAACAGCAGGCAGGCGCAGATCAGCACCAGGATGACCGGATTGATTTTTTTGTTCGTTTTCTTTGCCATGATGATCTTTTCCTTTTCTGCATGATGATGTCAATTATCATAGATATAGACTGAAATGAATCATATTAGATGATTTCTATGGCAGCTTCCATTAAAACAATCATATCCGATAGAGATGATAACAGCGAATCGATTTTAGGTCAATTCGTTTGGGGTTGCCCGGCCATGTTCCGGTGCGTCTACTGACGTGTGACGGCCCATGTCAGGCTGAAGATGGCAGGCCATTGTCCGAAACTGTCATCCTGTGATACCATGAAAAAGGATAACCATTTGTCAAGCCAACCATATTAGCCTGAAAGACAGGAGACAGCCATGCAAGTTCCAGTTTATCCCGGTCGGGGTACCTGGCCAGATTGGAATAATCCGGAGATTCTGCAGCGCGATCGGCTGCCAGCCCGTGCTGCGTTTGTTCCTTTCCCTGATCAGAGCAGTTGCCGGCACGCACTGGAGCGTCACCGCCGTTATTTGTCCCCTTGGGTTTTGTCTTTGCGGGGTGACTGGGATTTCCGCTATTACCCCAGTCTGCTGCAGCTTCCGGAGAACATCCTTTCCTTCCGTTCCGGTTTTTCCCGGCAGCCCGTGCCAGCCAGCGCACCGTTGGACGGGGCTGTCAATCAGCCGGCCGGTCTGCCTTTTCCTCTGGATCCGCCCCATGTCTTGTCAGATCAACCAGTGCTTGTTTACCGGCGTACCTGTCGCCTGCCGTTGCTCTGGAGCAGTCTGCGCAAGAGAATGGTCCTGCAGGGCAGTCGTGCTGCCTGCCATGTTTTTGTAAACGGCAAATGTGCCGGCTACACGCAAGGCAGCGGAATGATGGCCGAGTTTGATGTAACCAGTCTGCTGCATGATGGCGACAATGAGCTGTTTGTCTTTGTCTATCCATTCAGCTGCGGCAGTTATCTGGAAGACCAGCCGGACCGACCCTGGTTCGGCCTGATTCGTGAAGTGACTCTGGAGGCAGTCCCTTCACTGACCATTCATGATGTCCATGTGAGTACCTCCTGGCAGCCGGAAGAAGAAGCCTGGCGTCTGGATCTGACTGTCCAGCTGGTTTCCTGCCGCATTGCCGTAGAGCAGCCTTTGTTGCATGCCTCACTGCGCTTGGAGGATGAATCCTGTTATGAAGCCGGTTGGACTGTTTCCATGAAACCGGCGGATCCCCGGCTGTTCGCCGCGCCGGTGCAGACTACCGGACAACTGCACGCCAGCATGATGGTGCGTGATATCCTGCCCTGGTGCGATGAAACGCCATTGCTTTATGACCTTTACATCAGCCTGACAGACCGGCACGGCCAGGATCTGGTCTGTGTCCATCAGCCGGTCGGTTTCCGCTGGCTGGAACAAAAAGACGGCCAGACGCTGATCAACGGCCGTCCTTTGCGCCTGCGGGGCGTGCGCTGGTCAGGGCTCAATGGGGATGACCCACTGGATCATCTGCCTAATCTGATTGCCACCCTCAGACAATATCGTCAACAGCAGATCAATACCATCTGGTTTTGCCATGTGCCGCCTGACCCCATCTTGCTCGACTTGTGTGATGTCTATGGCTTTTATGTTATCGAGGACGCACCGCTCAGCCTGCAGGATGATGACTGGCCGCGCGCGATGCGGCACATCAACGTTGAAGGGCCGCTGCTCTGGGCGAAAGACCGGCTGCTTCGTCTGATTCAGCGTGACAGGAATCATCCCTGCCTGATCGCCTGGTCATGCGCGCTTTTTCTTGAGACAGGCCAGTCGCCAGAAACAGCTGAACTGTCAGACCAGTTATCTTCTGCGGCCCGACAGCTGGATCCTGAACGTTTGTTGCATGGCATTGATTTGCCCGATCTGGGCAGGCAGCTCAATGACTGGCTGAATCACCAGGCTGGACGGCTTGCTGATCTGAACTGGCTTCGCCTGCCTGAAGGTGAGGAAATCGGCTGGTGTTTGCTGGACCATGACAGCCCTCCGGAGTTTTCGGCTGCCCTCGGCCAGCTGCTGCAACCCATACAAGTTCAGGCGGTCAATCCGGCTGCCGGATCCTTTGAACTGCACAACCGCATGACCTGGCGGGATGCCGGGCTTTTTACCATTGCCTGGGATTTGCTGAGGCAGGGAAGACCGGTGCTTAGCGGTGAGCTGGACCTTCTGCCAGCAGAGCCGGGACAGCGGATTCCTGTCGAGATCTGGTATGGCGACGAAGCTTTTCAGGATGATGCTGAGTATGCGGTGCACTTTACGATGCGATATGCGAAAGAGACGCTCTGGGCCGCGCCAGGCCAACAGGCTGGTCATAAAACTTTCCTGATGCAACAGGGCCTGGGCGGTAATAGTCCTGCTGCCGGTCAGGGCGGCCGTTTGCGTCTGGAGGCAGAACGTCATCATCTGATCGTCTCCGGATCCCGCTTCTGGATGGTCTTTAACCGGCTGCATGCCTCTTTGGAAAGCTGGCGGACCGGTGATCGAGAAATGCTGGCCGCCCGTGCCGGTCAGAACGGCAAAAACCGCTTTTTGCAGATCCCCCTGGCCGCTGGGCTGCACCTGACGCTCATGCGTCAGCCGGAGCCTTTAGACGGACCCGACTGGAGCCGCTGGATTGAGGCCGGATACGATCGCCTGCAGCTGAGTGTCAGCTCTGTCGATGAAGGCTGTGACGGCAGAACCGCGGTGATAGACATGGTTGCGCACATGGGCGTAGCCGGGCAGAAGCCGCTCTTTCATTTGGTCCTGCGCTATGAGATCGCTTCACAAGGCAATCTGCGCCTTTTCGCCAGTTTGACACCTCTGGGGGAGGCCTTGCCGCCGCCTTGTTTTGGTTTTGCCTTCAACCCCGCCAGGCCTTATCACGAGCTCGCCTGGTTTGGCAGTGGTCCGGAACGCCAACCGGCCCGACTCGCTTTGTCCGGAGCGGTCGCCCATCATGAAGCCATGCTCACAGATCTGGCTAAAGTGCACCGCGGCCCCGGTTTGTTCCGGGATGTACGGCGGCTGGTGGTGCGTGATGACAGTGGCTTTGGCCTTTCTTTCACATCGGATCATTTGTTCGCGTTTGATGTCTGCCCGGCTGACCTGTTCGTTGACGAGACCGGTACAAACGGCGGACGTTTGACGGTACAGCTGCTGCATCAGGCTAGGCTTGCCTGTCGGCCGATCACTGATCCGCTTAAGCTGATGATTGAATGCAAACCTGTCGTTTAGGCAGCACTTAGCCGTGCTGCCAGATCACGAAATCACCCTGGCGGCAGCCGAGGGCGGCAGCTACAGAACGGCATTTGGCTTTTAGCAGATAAACAATGCGCGGGTCTTGAAGATCACTTAAGGTTTCAAAGTTGGCCTGGCCTTTAGCCAGGATCAGGTCAGCGGTCCGGTAAGCCTGCAGAAAAGGCACGGAAGCCAATTCGAGAATCGTCCCCTGAGCGCCATTTCCATTGTCGATAACCTTGACGAGACGGGTCATGCCCACGGCCTGCGCATCTTCCATGGTGGCGTCATTGACGATGGGGGCGCCTTTGACGACGTACGTGACACGTTCGCGGGGCATCTGTCCGACCAAAAGCTTGTCAAAGACAATCTCCCCGGCGTTATCCGCGATGACCATGATATTTTTGGCTGATGCAACACGGGACTCAAGCGCTTCCCCGGACATACCGAATAGCTCCGCCTGCAGACACTGCTGAATTGATTCTTCAACTTTGGCCTGATCGAGAGCCATACCCAAACCAAAATCAATGATATTGCCGGCGATGGCCAGACGGCAGGCCATATCAAAGGGAGACGCTGCCTGTTCGATTTTTTCCTGAAGCTTCAGGGTATCTACCAGTTGTGTGGCGATCTTGTTGAACTGTTTTTTGTAGGGAAGATAAGGATCAGGATTATCGGTCAGCCGGCAGACATGCTGATGGATCTCCATGGCCAGCTGAGGCGCTGTCTCTTGAAAGTCACTCTGACTTAGCCTGTTCAGGGTAAACCGCAGGATGTCCTGCTGCAGCGCTTTGTCGCTTGTCAGCAACTCAGCCACTTCATAGGCCTGTCTGACCAGGCAGGGGATGCATTCATTCTGTATTTTCATGAGCGATGTCCTCCGTGTCTTCCGCTGCTTGCTCAGACATCATTTTTTACCATGGCGTTGAAGAAGCATTGTACAAGATTATACACAAAACTGTCTGCTCTTGCAGTGATGGAGCTGGTCTCTTCATCGCTGTCACCTTGCATGAATCCTTTGATTCAATTGGTAGATGTCTTTTTGCCCATTGCGGGATGTTATTTGCAGCGGTATGTTTGTGGGGGATGCTGTATGTTGAAAGACTCTCGCCGGAAAGCTGTTCTCCTGATAAAATGAACTTGAATAAACCAGCCCGGACTGTCCCTGTCAGCAGGACTTTGAGAAAGGAAAGGTGTTTCGAATGAAAAAGGAAAAAATCCAATATGGTATGATCGGCGGCGATTTGCAGGCTTTTATCGGTAAAGTGCATCGAACCGCAATTGCCTTTGAGCCCTACACAAAGCTGGCTGCGGGCTGCTTTAGCAGAAACCGCGAAAAAAACCTGGAAACGGCGGACACCTTTCAAATCGGACGGGACAGGGTTTATGCGGACTACAGGGAAATGGCTGAAACGGAAAGTCAACGGGCCGACAAGCTTGATTTTGTCGTCATTGCCACGCCGAATGTCAGCCACTATGAGATTGCCAAAGCTTTCCTTGTGAAGGGCTTCAATGTTGTCTGTGAAAAACCGCTGTGCTGGGAGATCTGGCAGGCGGAAGAACTGGCCGGTCTGGCGCGCGGGAAGGATCTGCTGTTTGGCGTGACCTATGCCTATTCAGGTTATCCGATGGTCAAATTCGCCCGGCAGCTGATCAGCGAAGGCAAGATCGGGGAAGTTATCAACATCAACGCGGAGTATCCGCAGGAATGGCTTATCGATGAGCTGAGTAAAACGGCCAGTAAAACGGCAAAATTTTCCGGCTGGCGCGCAGATCCGAAAATATCCGGAATATCTAACTGCGTCGGCGATATCGGAACCCATATTGAGCACACTGTTGCCTACATGACCGGTTTGCGGGTCAAGCGGGTGGCAGCGAAGATAGACACCTTCGGACACGATCTGGATTTAAATGCGAATATGCTGCTGGAGTTCTCCAACGGCGCTGGAGGTGTTTTCTGGAGTTCACAGGTTGCCATCGGGCATATGAACAGCCTGCGGGTGCGGATTTATGGCACGCTCGGGTCGGTCGAATGGTACCAGGA
>JAAYLM010000161.1 GCA_012521915.1 Oscillospiraceae bacterium
CCAGCAGGCTGATCATGTGGTTTTGCAGTGCCGTGAGCTCGTCAAAATCATTTGCCTGGAGCATCTTTCCGATCTCTTCAAGCGGTACATCCAGTTCACGGAAAAAGAGGATTTGCTGCAGCTTGTCAACTTCATTGCGCCCATAGAGTCTATAGCCGTTTTTATGGTTCCTGGTCGGTGTCAGTAGTCCGATCTCATCATAGTAGCGCAGGGTTCTGGTGCTGATTCCGGCGAGTCTGGCCATCTTGTTAATCGTGTATTCCATAGTACTGCCTCCTGTATGCAACAGCATATACCATGACGTTACGTTAAGGTCAAGCAGGTTGACATAACTTTTCCATACACGCTCTGGTGTGAGGATCCGTATCCTGTGGAGCAAGCACAAAGGTTCCTGCTTGTGATAAAATAGACATAGCATCAACACAAGGAGGCGATAGACCATGAATACAACCATCCAGGCAATTCTGGATCGGCGCAGCATTCGTGATTTTACAGCGGAAGGCCTGACCCAGGTTGAGATTGACACCCTGATTGATGTAGCACTGGCTTCACCGACAGCTATGAACCGTCAGCAATGGGTTTTTCGCTTTATTACGGACAAAGACCTGATCGAACAGCTTAATCAGGCGGCACAGGCCACTTTCCGGGAGAATGGGGATCAGGAAGTGCTTGAACGCATAGCCAGCCGCCATACCAGCATCTTCTATGGCGCGCCACTTGTTGTCATGATCGCGGTTCCTAAGGCCCACGATACCGCTGTGGATGCCGGGATCGCGGTGCAAAACCTGGCGATTGCCGCTCAATCGATGGGTCTGGGCTCTTGCATCATCGGTATGGCCTCAGCAGCTTTTTCCGGACCGAATGGTCAGGACATGCTGGGCAGGATGGACTGGCCGGATGATTATGAATTTGTCATATCCATTGCCATCGGACACCCTGCCACAAGCAAAGAGGCTCATGAGGAACATCCGGAGAAAGTTCAGGTTATCTGAAAGTCAGGTTCTTACACGTCAGCGCCTGAAAGCGGATGGCGATAAATACAAAAATGACAGAGGGCATTCCTGAAGGATGTCCTCTGTTCGCATCCACCGTTGACAGAAGGGACAGCCCGCATGCATAGGCCGTTGAAGATCGATGATGTACTGGATAAGCTGGGAAACAGCTTGTTGATGGATGATGGGGTGTTGCGGGATGTTTAGAGACATGATCAATACCTTCAAAAAGATGGACAGGATCAGAAAACGATACCTGGGTTTTGCGGTAAGCATTTTCCTTGTGTTTGCAGCGATCATGGCGTCAATATTCGCTTTTCAGTATGATATCATCAACAAGATTCACGCAACCAACACCAGAGATGAAATAATCGAGATAAAAAAAGACTTTCTTGAAGATACGGTCAACAACACAGTAAGGTACATAAGCGAGATCAAGACACTCAATGAGACCAGGTTTTTGGAAAGGATAAAAAGGCTTCTGATCTTTATCGAAGAACATGCCGGGACCTATGGGATCGACCACATTAAGGATTACCTGGAGTCTGGCGGAGTCAATGAAAACCTGGTCATTATCACCAAAAACCAGGGGGGCGCTGTCTTCTTTGAGAGTCCTACCGCGGCCCGGCATAAGGATTCTGAATACGCTGAACATTTCTTTGCGCGCGAAGAGATGGTGTATGACGGCTACACCGTGATCATCGGCGC
>JAAYLM010000162.1 GCA_012521915.1 Oscillospiraceae bacterium
ACGCAGCGATACACCAGTTCCAGCCGGCGCAACTTCTTGCAGCTGGATGCCACCATCAGGCTGTCCATGCGTTTCGTCTGGCCGCTGATGCCCAGCATCGTTACAAACGCATCGGCCAGGGATTCCATCTCGTCCTTCATCAGGTCAATGCCGGTTTCCTGTTCGTAGGCATACAGGCGTTCCCGGAACCGGCTCAAGGTGCGGTCACTGACCGGTTGTTCGGCAAAACTGGTCGTATGCAGGGCGTATTGGTAGCGGACATCGAAGAGAACCTCTTCCAGCAAATCGTCATCAGTATGACTAAATAACTCTTTTATGATCAGCATGCCCACAATCACATTAACGGGTGTATTGGGCCGAGAAGCAGGATTGTCACTGTAGAGAACGGCGAAACGGTCTTCGTTGATCTTGGGGAAGATGTGCTTGGAAAAGGCTTCAGACCAGCCTTTTTTCAAGAATCTGCGTTCTCTGGCCGACATGCCCAAGGTGCTGTCATCGAGTGAAATCTGCTGGTTTCGATTCGCCACAAATGCCATGGAGCTTGACCGCCTTAGTTACATAATGTAACTATTTTATCATATTACAGCAGATTTGTCCAGGTTTTTCGTTGCGCTGTGGTTTTGCTTTTGACACCCGAACCAATCATAATCGATCTGCAGCTTGATCAGTTGTCCGGCCATGCTTGTAAAGGAATCCGCCGCCCTAGCGGCAATAGCATTTTGCCGATTACCCTTCAAAGCAAAGCGTTCGCCTGCTGCCGGTGAAACAAATCCCATAACAGGCAGATTGTATGCGATTTGTTCGTATGGATAATAGAGAAGTGCTTGTGCTTGGTGGAGCCCATCGGAAAAAAGTGCAGTCATTCTGGAAACAAAGGCACAGTATGCTTTGTATTCGTCCTCGTTAAGAACTTGCTCACCATAATAAGACGTGATGATGTTGATACCCTGCGCAAAGTCAACTGCCGTCGAACAAATCATGAGATCCAGCTTGAGCGGTTCCCTGGTGTTATACATATGCGATGCTTCGATCATGGCCTGCTTTTTCCCATACAGATGGGCGGCGGATGACGCAAGTTTGCAGTCGATTCTGTAACGGAATTCAACAGGATCGGAATCAAGCCTGTCACATCCTGGTATATGCATCTGTCCGAGATTGTGAAGGAGATCGCCAGATGTATCGGGGTGCCACAACAAATGCCTGATTGAACGGAAGTGGCCGCTGTAGGATAATCCATTAGCTTCGGTTAAGCGAATGTACTGGCGGTTATATGCTTCGTCAAACGTTTTTGCCGTGCATCGGCGGTAATCAAGACGCAAGCCGCAGGCTCTTTCGCTTTCGCCGTCGAATAGCTCGGGCAGGCTATCTTTCAATGAATACCCGCAGTATTGCAAAAAGACCTCTTCAATATCATCAGACCAATGCATGAAAGGCAAGATAGGGATGGACAGATCAGGCTGTTCTACGATCGATTCAGATGGAGCCTTTTTGCGTGTATAGGTGTAATTTTCTGGATAAGGTGTATAAGCCAGCAAACCTGGCTCATC
>JAAYLM010000163.1 GCA_012521915.1 Oscillospiraceae bacterium
GCCGAAAGCTATGATGATGGCAGGACTTTCCAAAAACCTGACTACGCGATCTACAGCTATGCAGGCAACCGGCGCAACAACATTATCCTGATGCGTGATGAGACGATTCGCAATACGGATAACTTCGCGGTCTTCAAGGATACGCGCCCTGATTGTCCGGATGATGAGCGATACAAAGCCACCCTGGACAATGGACCGGTTTCCCGGGGCAGCCACGACCACAGCCTCATCTGCCTGAAAAGTAAAGACGGTGTGCATTTCACGCCGGACGGCGAGATCATGCGGGAGGGCTGGTTTGATTCACTTAACTGCGCTTTCTGGGATCGGCACAGCAAACAGTATTTTCTTTATATGCGCGACTGGCCGGAAGGCTACGACCGGGGCAGGGGCGAAACACTCGACCGGAAAAAAAGGGACATCCGCTATGCGGTCTCGCCGGATTTCCGGCACTGGACCAAACCGCAAAGGGTTGACTTCAGTGTCAGCGACGCGGTTGAGCTTTATACCAACAACATCAAACCGTATCACCGCGCCGATCATCTCTATGTTGGGCTGGCGACCCGTTATGTGGAAAGGGAAGCATGGTCTCGCAGCTTTGATTATCTGCCGGGACAGGAAAACCGCCTCAACAGAAGCCGCCTGCAGATGAGATATGGCACGGCTCTGACCGACTGTGTGCTCATCACCAGTCGTGACGGCATCCATTTCCGCCGCTGGAATGAGGCCTTTATGAGGCCTGGCATCGAACGCGGCCATAACTGGGTTTACGGTGACAACTATTTTTCCTGGGGCATGGTGGAGACACCGGCCGATCTGCCGGACATGGCACCGGATGAATTGTCTTTTTATGCTTTCAGCGGCATGTGGCAGCAAGACTGTGTGTTGCGCCGTTATGCCATCCGCAAAGATGGCCTGGTCTCCATGCGGGCACCTGCCTGCGGGGCAACCATCGTGACAAAACCACTGGTCCACCAGGGGGAACGACTGATGCTGAACTTCGCGACGTCAGCCATGGGGCAGATTCATGTCTCACTGCTGGATGAGGAGGGCAGAGCGCTTTCCGGTTTCCAGAGCCATGAAGTTTTTGGTGACAACCTGGACCGTCCGGTTGTTTTTGCCAACGGTCAGGATGTGGCCGCGACAGCCGGCCGGCCGATTCGTCTGAAATTCACCATGCGGGACGCCGATTTGTACGCATTCCAGTTTGTGAGGGCTGATTTCAGCTGAGTGTATATACATTGATGTCGAGGAGGATGAAAAAATGAACATGAGACCCAGCAAAGTTCTGGATCTGCTGCGTGGCGGTGAAACGGTCTGTGCCGTTAAATTGAACCTGGCTGATTCCCGGGCAGTGGAGATCGCCGGTATCGCCGGTTTTGACTGTGTTTGGACGGATATGGAGCATGTGCCTAATGACCTGGGGCAGGTGGAAAAACAGATCCTGGCAGCCAAAGCTTATGGTATGGACACCCTGGTCAGGGTGCCGCGCGGCAGCTACAGTTCTCTGGTCTGGCCGTTGGAGATGGACGCGTCCGGCATTATGGTGCCGCATGTCATGAGCCTGGAAGATGCCCGTCAGATTGTCCGTCAAACACGCTTTCACCCGGTTGGGCGGCGGCCGGTGGATGGCGGCAATGCTGACGGGGGTTTTTGTGCTGTTGATTTCCAGGATTATCTGCGCCAGTCCAATGAGCGTCGCTTTATCGTGGTTCAGATCGAGGACCCGGAACCATTGGCGGAACTGGAAGAAATCGCCGCGCTGCCAGGTATCGACATGCTCTTTTTCGGTCCGGGTGATTTCAGCCAGGGCATTGGTCATCCTGGTGACTTCACCCATCCTGATCTGCTGGCAGCCAGGCAGCAGGTCGCCGACGCTGCCCTGCGCCACGGAAAATTTGCCGGTACGGTCGGCAGCCCGGCGAATCGGGAGGTGTTGATCAATCTGGGTTATCGTTTTATCAGCATGGGCGCGGATGTGGTTGGCCTGAGCCAGTATTTCAGCGGTCTGGTCAGTGCGTTTCGCCAACCTGCTCCGCAGAAGAAGAAAGGATGAGGAGAATGAAAAAAGCACAAGCAGAACATGGTATCATTTGCCGCCTGCCCCAGGATCCATTTGGCTATTTTGGCTGGCCATCAATCGCCAGGCAGGCTGACGGAACCCTTGTTGCCGCCTGTTCGGGTCTGAGGGCCGCGCATGTCTGCCCCTGGGGCAAAACCGTCTTGTTCACCAGCCAGGATCATGGCCGGACCTGGTCTGAACCGGAGATCGTCAATGACTCGCTGATTGATGATCGGGACGCAGGTATCGTCAGTCTCGGCAGTCAGCGTCTTCTTTTGTCCTGGTTTACCAGTGACACGCGCTTTTACAGAAAAAATGACGACTGGATCCGCAGAGACATGGGACAGGCACTTTATGAGCAGTATATCGCGAAAATTGAGTCCTGGACAGACAGCGAAGTGGGCGATTGCCTGGGTTCTTGGGTTCGGCTCAGTGAAGACGGGCATACTTGGGGTGACCGTATCTCCGTTCCTCTGACCACGCCGCACGGGCCGATTCTCCTGCCCGGCGGTGACCTTTTGTATTTTGGCAAAGCGGTTGTCAATGGCCTGAACTACCACCGGTATCATCATTCGGGTGGTATCCAGGCCGCGCTCAGCCAGGACGGCGGCCGGAACTGGACCATTCTGGGTACGGTGCCGCTGCCCGAAGATACAGAGCCGGACAATTATCATGAACCGCATCTTGTCGCGCTCCCGTCCGGCAGGCTGATCGGCCATATTCGCTATCAGCACAGTGCCCGGGTCAAAAACCATGAACCATTCACGATTTTCCAGACTGAGTCGGATGATGGCGGCAGGACCTGGACAACCGCCCGGCCAACAGGTGCGCCCGGTTCTCCGCCCCATCTTCTGTACCATTCTTCCGGCTCGGTGGTTTGTGTTTACGGCCATCGCCAGCAGCCATATGGGGAGCAGGCCATGATCAGCCGTGATGACTGCGCGACCTGGGAACAAGGCATCATTCTGCGTGATGATGGTGTTGACGGTGACCTGGGCTATCCGGCATCGGTTGAACTGGATGACGGCAGCATCCTGACCATCTACTACCAGAAATACAAAGAGGGGGAAAAACCCTCACTGCTCTGGACTCGCTGGTCTCTGCCCGACTGATATCCCGGCATTGACAGAAAAAAGGCCGTTTCACGTACCTTTTCGGATTATGTGAAACGGCCTTTTTTGTGGTTCAGCTTAGACGCGACAGACTTATTCGCCGATGATCTGCACCTGGATGGTTCTGGGGCGCGCGCGCACTTGATCCCAGTCGATGAAATAGACATAGCCGAATTTGCCAAGATCCATTTCCCCGTCGACGATCACGATGCTCTCGGAGCGGCCAAAGAAGACCGAGCGCAGATGGGCTTCGGTGTTCAGGCTGGTCCACTCGCCCTCTTCACCAATGCTCATGGCAAACTCGATGTGCTTCGGTCCGGGATGCATATACTGGCCTTCAACGCGGCAGGTGGGGATCAGCTTTTCCATGATGTTGCACAGGTCCTGCTGCAGGTACTCCAGGCCGAAGTAAGTTTTGTCATGTGAGCATTCCTGGGTCATGACAGAGCAGGTTGTATGATGTGAATACACAACACAGATACCGTTTTTGATACCGGACTCGGCAACGATGCGTTTGACGTCATTGGTCACATCGTGGAACGTGGGATGCAGACCGGCGGACTGGACTTTGATGCTTTCGCGACAAATTTTCATTTTGCTACCTCCTGAAATGGGTTTGTTGTTTTTACCGTTATTGAACGCTTTTATTCTGCTCTGAGATCGCCTGGACAGGCTGCCTTCATCGCTTCCCTATTTGTTTTCCTGAGCCCGCTCATCCCAGGCCCGGCGAACAGCAGCGACCATCTCATCGACCATGTCGGCCGGATCGGCTGCTTTGGTAATCCCGCTGGATGACCCGGTCGCTTCCGCGCCAGCCCGGATGACGCGGTAGACGTCTTCTCCCTTGCTGATACCGGCTGCCTGCAGGATAAGGATATCCGGGTTCACGGCCTTGATCCGCCTGATTGACTCGAGCACATAAGCCATATCACTGACTTTACCGGTGCCGATCAGATCGGATGGCTCCGCGACGATGATATCAGGTGAAAGCTGGGCGATCGCCTGGGCTTCAACGATGGAATCAGCGCAGACAATCGTAGCCAGTCCAATTTCAGATGCCCGGTCGATGGCTTTTTTCATCGCAGACAAGGTCAATGGCTTTTCGACATGGTTCAGCATGACCCCTTCAGCACCGGCGGCCTTGATCGCTTCCGGCAGGATATCCGCGACACCGCGTCCCGGCTGGATCGGATCCATATGCGGGGCAAAGACATGAATGTTTTTTGTGGCTTTCGCGACAGGGTAGATGTCGACATAAGCAGCAGTGAAGATGATATCGACATCATAGCGTCTCGATGCTTCGTCAGCTGCTTTGGCCAGAGCGACGACATCCTGTCCGTATAAATACGTTTTAGGCCCGATTTCGAAAAAGGGCGCTTTTATTTTCATTTCTGGAAACATATCATCACCTCACCATCATATTAAAGCCATACTTATGAAAGAGTCAATTATAATTACGTGTTTCATTTCGTTGCTTTCGCAATCGAAATATGATACATTTTCCTCAAGCAGAAGTCGTGAAGGCAACACGATGCCTTCGTTTCAACAAAATCTGATCCACACAGAGAGGAGCATTTTAATGATTGAGAAAGCATGGACAGCCGCACAACGGTCACTGACCATTGAGGCGGATGCTGTCAGGCAAGTAATGGACTATCTGGATAAAGACGCCTTTGGCAAAGCCGTCGAAGCCATCGCCGGAGCAGAGCGGATCATCACCTGCGCCAGCGGCTCTTCTGGTGCGGCAACCATGAAACTTGCCCATTCCCTTTGCTGTATCGAAAGGCCTGCCAAGTTCATGTCCCCGGCTGAAGCTGTTCACGGCGGACTTGGCTGTGTACAGCCCGGTGATGTGGTGATCATGGTTTCCCGTGGTGGCAAAACCGTTGAGCTGCTGCCTATCATCGATGTTGTGAAGAAGAAAAAGGCCATTTTGATCGCTTTGACGGAAAATCTGGATTCACCCCTGGGCAGCAATGCCGATATTCTGATACCGATGCAGATCAAGCAGGAAAGCGACCGCCTGAACGCGATGGCAACCGCCAGTTATATGGTGACGGTGGCGATTTTTGATGCTCTACTCTGCGCACTGATCGAAGAGACAGACTATACGTCAGAGCAATTTGCCCTGATTCATCCAGGTGGTGCGGTCGGAGAGCGGCTCAATCAGGCAAAATAAGGGCTGGAGAGGCATGATGGCAGAAGAGGGATTGCGCATAGACAGGCGCAGACAGCAAATACTGGAAAAACTGACACGGGATGGCCGTGTGCGCGTCAGTGAGCTGAGTAATACCATGGCGGTCTCTGAAGTCACAATACGTCATGACCTTAAGGTTCTGGAAAACAATGGTCTGCTGGAGCGTGTGCCGGGCGGAGCTGTTGCCCAGGTTGTCAGTCTGTCCAATGGCTATTACCGTCAGCGTAAAACATCGAACATCAACGAGAAAAAGCGCATCGCCGCACGGGCAGCCGGCCTGATTCAGGACGGTGAAACCCTGCTGATTAATTCCGGAACAACCTCGCTGCTTACAGCACAGGAGTTAAAAAGGCACCAGCGGCTCAGCATCCTGACCAATTCTCTGGCGATTGCCATGGAACTTGGAGACTATCCCAGTTTCCGGGTCATTCTGCTGGGAGGGGAAATCAATACACATTATGCTTTCACCCACAGCAGCGACGCGCTGGTCCAGCTGAGCAAGTACAAGGCGGATAAAGCGATCCTGTCTGTGGATGGCGTAGACAGCCGGCATGGCATATCGACCTATCATGCTGAAGAGGCGGAGATCAATGGTGCCATGATCCAGCGTTCACACCAGACCATCATCGTTGCGGACAGCAGCAAACTTGGCCGTGAGAGCTTCAATAATTTCAGCCGATTGAACAGTGTCGACTTCCTGGTCACCAACCATGACGCGGATGAAGACCAGCTGCGGGCAATTCGTGCCTGTGGCGTTGATGTAGTAACTGCCTGATCCGGCAGAAAAGGGGCTTAAGATGAAAGAGAAAAAGTTTACCGGTATCATGCCGGCCTTGATCACACCTTTTGACGGGCAGGAGCAATTGAAAGCTGAAACAGCCAGGCAGCTGATCGATTTCCAGCTGGCAGAAGGCGTCAGCGGGTTCTATATCTGCGGGGCAACCGGTGAAGGGCCGGCGCTGCGGCCGGTGACCCGTATGGAGATGGCCGAAACAACTGTCGCGCATGTAGCCGGTCGCGGCTGGGTGATCGACCACATAGGTGCGCCTAACATGCAGGATACGCTGGAGCTGGTCCGGCATGCGACGCGGACCGGTGTCGACGCGGTGGCTTCACTGGCGCCAACAAACTCATACCGCTACACGACTGATGAGCTTTATAGCTATTACGCTGCCATTGCCGCGGCAACAGACCTGCCCGTCCTGGTGTATGCTACGGATATGATCCGGACTCAGGATGTGTTGGGCCTGATGGCCCGACTGATGCAGATCCCCAATGTGATCGGCCTCAAGTTCACGATCCGCGACTATTTCCTGATGGGTCAGGTGTGCGAGCTGAACAAGGGTGACATCAATGTGATCAATGGTCCGGATGAAACACTCCTTTGCGGCCTGGCTATGGGCGCGGATGGTGGTATCGGCTCTACCTACAATGTCATGCCTGGCTGGTTTTGCAGCCTTTACCAGGCTTATCAGGATGGCGACCTGCAAAAGGCACGTATGCTGCAATATAAGATCAACCATGTCATCCGGATTCTGCACCAGTTCAGCGAAGGTGCCATCACCAAAGCGATCAAGGCGACCTTGCAGCTGATGGGCTTTGACGCAGGCGAGGCAGCAAGCCCCGCTAAACATATCCGGGCGGAGGAACGCCAGGCAATGCGGGAAGCACTCCGGGAGGCTGGACTGGACTTGTCCTGAATCATCATGAAAAAGCGGACGATGGCGCCTGCACCGGTACCATCGTCCGCTTTTTTTGTTATGGAAAGGCCGGGTGTACTGCTGCGGCTTTATTCATCTTTGAAGAAGAACCAATGCCCGGGCTTGCTTTCGTCGGGACGGGCACGGGCCATTAGCTGATCAGCCTGTAACGCGACCTTACGGAAAGCGGCCGCATACTGCTCGATGTATTCTGGCTTGTAGTGTTTAAACCAGGGTACTGAATACATCTCAAGGGCTTCGGTGACCGGCAGATCGTGGTCCAGCAGGCGGACATCACGGTCCGTAAAGGCGATGCGGGTAGGTTTTTCTGTATTATAGCCGTTATAGTCCTGGAATACCGGGTGGGTGTGCAACGGCAGATTGCCGCCGATCGACTGGTTGTAACCTTCCGCTTTGATGGCCTCGTTAAAAACGGACAAAGGCAGACCGCCCAGTTCATCGCGCTTGTAAATGCCATGGGCGGCATACCAGCCGGCCATGTTGGACCCTTCGGCCTCATTGACACGGTGGGCCTGGATGCCCGGCACATCAGCCAGCAGATCCCAGAAATAGTTCATGGCTTTGCGGATCTCGGCACAACGCTCATCATAATACTTCAGCTGTACCCTGCCCATTGCGGAACACATCTGGTTGACACGGCCTTTCATACCGCCCAGCGGCATGTTGGCATATTTCTGCAGATTTTCTGTGCTGATGTATTTGGCGTTGTTGCGCTCATAATGTGAATAAGCCAGGGCACGGTCGTACTTTTCCTTGTCGTTGGTGACCAGGACGCCCATTTCGCCTGTGGCAAAAGATTTGCCGATCATCAGGGACATGGCGGAGACATGGCCAAATGTACCCAGCTTCTGACCCTTGTAGAGGCCACCTTGTGCATGGGAGACATCTTCAATAACCAGCAGGTTGTGTTTTTTGGCGATGGCCATGATTTCGTCCATTTTTGCCGGATGGGACAGGTAATGGACAACCATGATGGCCTTGGTGCGCGGCCCGATGCAGCGTTCAATGTCCTTCGGATCGATGCACAGGGAATCAGGTTCGATATCGGCGAACACAACAGTCGCACCCAGGTTGTAAATCTGCAGGCAGGATGCCCAGTAGGTTTTACTGGCACAGATCATCTCGTCACCGCTGCCCAGTCCGCAGGCGAACATGGCCGCTTCCAGGGCAAGCGTGCCGTTGCAGTAGGCCACAGCATGGCGCATGCCCTGCCATGCGGCAAATTCCTTCTCAAACTGCTCTGTAATCTGTGTGCCGGACTGCCAGCTGTTACGCAGGACTTCCAGTACGGCTTCTTCATCCTCCCGGGTGACGATCGGCCAGCGGAAAAGATCATCGGGCATGTTGCTTATTGCCGGTGTACCGCCTAAAATAGCCAGTTTTTCCATGTTTTCTGCCTCCTCATGTATCCTTATCATGTGCTTGTTGGCACCAAACAGCCAAGGCTGTTTCTTCTGTGTTATGCGCCAGCCATGTCTGACTGCCGATCACGCCGGTTTTTTTATGCTCGCTGAGCGCTGAGCAGCCTGATGGCGTTGCCGGAATAAATTTTCTCCAGGACGGGTGCCGGCAAATCCAGGCTGTTCAAAAATTCCTGGTGCCGGTTGTCAAAATAGTCCCTTGCGTACAGAAGCCTGTCCTGATAGGTCAGGATAAAATGTCGGGCGAATGCCGGATCACGGTTGAGGGCATTGTGTCCCGAACCGGCGGACAAGTCACAGTACAGATTGGGGAAGGTGTCCAACAGCTGGATCAGACGGCCACCCGGCAGAACCGGGCCGCTCGGGTAGGATTCAGTCAGATATCGGTTGTCGCCGGAAATATGGGCCCAGAAACCGGGCGCGCGTCCCAGAAAAATGGTTTCCGGGCAGAGTGCCAGCGAGCGGGCCAGCGCTTCGATACCGCCGCCATACCACCAGTTCGGGCGGACGTCAGTTTCTTTGGCCGGCAGTTCATAGTCCAGGTGGACTGTAACCGGGATGCCCTGTTCCCCGCAATACCGGTAAATGCGGACCGCGTCAGGGTTGTCCAGCATCATACGCAGTTTCAGCTCGCCAAAGATACGGACCTCTTGTGTTTCAACAGCCTGGCGAAACCGCTCCAGCGCATGGGGGCGGCGCGGGTCCGGCGCGTATCCCAGAATAAACCGGTCCGGCGCCCTTTCCTTGAAATCCAGGCAGTGGCGAAAAGAGATCGGCCCGTCTGGCCCTTTATCCGGGATCACATGCTGATAGGACAGATCATATTCATCTAAAGGCACTTCCCAGGACAACAGCCAGGTCTGGCTGATGCCATACTGGTCCATGTTGGCAATGAACTTGTCCAGCGAATAGTCATACCACTCCGGGTGGTTGTGCGCATCGATGATCATGGCCGGTCACCCCTTTTTCTGCAGGTAGTAGGCTGAGATTTTGCGGATGGCCGCGATAACTTCGTCAAGATCCTGATCAGTGTAATGCTCATTGACTGACAAACGCACAGCAGTGGTCAGGATCTTTTCTGCGTTGGGGCAGAGACCATCCTCATAAGTGATCTTGCGGTTGTAGTGGGGACTGTCAAACGGACTGTGTGTTCCGGGGTAAGCGGAAAGGTTTTTGAACAGGGGATAGGCATAAACGCAAGTGGGGATGTAGCCGGCACTGCAGGGGACGCCTTCAGCCTGCAGAGCCGCGCAAAAATCCTCGCGGGATACGCCGGCTTCATTTTCATCAATTCGCAGCATGTAGAACCAGTAGCTGGATTTGTTTTCCGGCAGCACCATTGGCGGATAGATTCCCGGCAGGCCGCTGATGCCGCGTGTCAGGGCGTCACCGTACTGGTTGCGCCTGGCGCAGATGGATTCAAGCCGGTCCAGCTGGGCGATGGCAACGGCACCTGTCAATTCATTCATGCGGTAGTTGGGCGCCAATAAGGCGATGTCCCTGTTTGTCCCGGGCAGATTGGGGAAACGGTTGTAGTTTTTGTCCGCGAAACGGAAAGCCCGGTAATAGAGGTCTTCATCACGCATGATCACCATGCCGCCGTCACCGGCTGAAATGTGCTTGAAATCATTGAGGCTGAAGCAGCCAATGTCACCAATGGTGCCGGCCAGGCGACCTTTGTAATAGCAGTTGTAGCTTTGCGCGCAGTCTTCGATGACTTTGATGCCATGGCGGGCGGCAAGCTCCATGATCGGATCCATATCAGCGGCGTTGCCGGCCAGATGCACCACCAGGATCGCTTTGGTTTTGTCTGTGATGCGGGCTTCAATGGTGGCTGCGGTCATGTTGTAGGTGTGCGGATCAAGATCAGCGAAGATCGGGATGGCATTCTGGTAAAGGATGCCGATCACAGACCCCATGTCTGTGATGGGTGAGGTGATGACCTCATCGCCTTCTGTAATCCCCACCGCGCCCAAAGCGACATGGATCGCTGCAGTACCGGAAGAAGCAGCCACACAGTAGGGCATTCCATACATTCCGGCAAATTTCTGTGTAAAGGTCTTAACTTTGTTGCCGCTCCAGTAAAAGAGCGTTTGCTGGTCCAGCGCTTCGCGCAGCTGTTGCAGTTCAGCCTCGCCAAAACGCGCTCCACTTCCGAAAGGTACGGTTTTTGCCTTTGGTCCACCCATAATTGCTGGTTTTTCCATCAGTATCGCCTCCGATTTAGGGTCAGCCGGCACGGGTCGCACGTCTGCCTTTTATCAGTATAGCCCAGCTGCTGCCGCTTGTCTTTGCCAATTCAGCTTTATTCTTCATCTAAATGATGATTCAACCCTGATCCGGCAGCAAGACATCGCAGCATTATTCCTGATATAATAGGGACGATGCCGGAGCCTTATGCAAATCCAGCCGGTGTCAAAAGGTCAAGGTGCGATCATGGAAATTCTGATAATGACTGATCTGGAAGGCATCAGCGGTATCGATTCTATCGATCAGGTCCAGAAGACCGAGGACCCGGGATACGGGCAGGTTCTGGAGCTTCTGATGCAGGATGTCAACACCGCTGTGCGTGCTGCCCTTGACGTCGGGGTTGAACGTGTCTACGTTGTTGACGGGCACGGATCCGGCAGGAATTTTATTCCCGGCCGGCTGGACCCGCAGGCTGTACAGCTGCGCAACCCGGCCTGGCAGGAGCTGATTACCCGTCGCCAGGTTGCTGCTTATCTGGAAATCGGTACGCATGCCATGGCGGGCACCCGGGACGCGTTTCTCGACCACACACAATCATCGATCAGGTGGTTTGACTATCGCATCAACAACCGCAGCAGTGGCGAGATTGCCCAGGGCGCGGCTTTTGCCGGAGCCTTTGACATCCCCTTTGTCATGGTTAGCGGAGACGCGGCTGCCTGTGCGGAAGCTATCGAATTTCTGGGTCCGGTCGCGACCGCTGTCGTCAAACAGGGTGTGGGGCGCAACAAAGCCAGACTGGTGGATCAGGAAGTGGCACAGCTGCGCATTCGTGAAGCGGTGCAGGCTGGTCTCAGCAACAAGGACGCCATTCAGCCATACCGCCCGGGCTGCCCTCTTGAGCTTCAGTTGACCCTGTGCCGCTCAGACTACTGCGACGATGTGATGGCAAGACAGCCACAGGCGCAACGGATCGACGCGCGTACGGTGCGCAGGCGGGTGGACCGGATCAGCCGCTATGAAGATGTGCTCTTCTAGAACCAGACCGGCTTTTTGCCACTTCAGGTGAGGATCAAGTGGTTTACGATTATCTGGAAAAAGATGAATACCAGGGCATCCCCCTCTGCCGGATTGAAGAAAACGACAATGGTCTGCCTTTTTTAATAACCCGCCGTAACCACTGCAATGTGCGGCAGCATCGTCATGCCTACGTACAGATCGCCTACATCAGCAAAGGCAGGCTGCAGCATGTGCTCAACCGCACCGTGTTTGATGTTTTCCGCGGCGACATCTTTATCATTCCGCCGTTTGTCCCGCACCATTTTATCGAATCAGGTTCAGAACCGTATGAGATCATCGAGTTTGAGTTTGTCCCGGAGTTCATCAACGAACGCTTTTCCCGCTCGGATCAAGGCTGCCATTTCATGGATTTCGCTTACCTGGAGCCTTTTCTTGTCGCTGAGAAAGAAGTCAGGCCTCGCCTCAACTTGAGCGGTAGCGTTCAACTGGAAGTGGAACGGATCCTGAACGAGGTTATCGTGGAATGCGAACGTCAGGAAACCGACTATCAGCTGCTGGTCAAAGCGCTCCTGCAGCAGCTTCTGATCATTGTCAGCCGGGCCTTCAGCCGGAGTCTGCGCGGATCGGAAGGGGAGGCCCTTTTTGACCGGCATCGCGCAGCGCTTAACCAGGCCATCAACTACATCCACCAGCACTATACCGGGGCTGTTTCGGTGGATGAAGCAGCACGGGTGGCCATGCTGTCCCAGTCTTACTTCCGCTATCTCTTCAAGCAGCTTTTCCAAAAAAGCTTTATTGAGTATGTCAACGACTTACGCATCGCCCGGGCCGGCGATATGCTGAAAAGCCGGCAGGACCTGCGTATTGTCGATGTCTGTCATGCTGTCGGGTTTAATAATGTGAATTATTTCAACCGGGTATTCCGGACAGCCACCGGGTTGTCACCCATGGCTTACCGCAGAGCGGTGTCTTTGCCGGGCCGTTCGGTGCACGCGCGGCGCTGAGTTGGTGTGCACACAGCGCTGAACTGGTGACCGTAAAACGCTAAACGGGTCGGGAAGGGGCAGAAAATGGTTCAGTCAAAAGAAAACATCATCCGGGCGATCCGCTTTGAACGGCCTGATTATATTCCGGTGAATTTTTCGATCAATGACGCCTGCTGGCAAGCCTATGAGCATGATCTTCTCTTTGAGCTGATGGAGACGCATCCGTTGCTTTTTCCTCATTTTCAACGGCCGTCAGGCCCTTATGCTCCCCGGTTTGGGCTGGTTGCCCGCCGGGATGAGCCATACAGTGATGACTTTGGCTGCCTGTGGCAGACGACGGTCGATGGCATCACAGGTGTGGTTACAGGCCACCCCCTGCGGGACTGGTCGGCTTATGCCGACTGGACGCTTCCGGATCCCGAACAATGCAGCGGCATCGGGCCTGTCAGCTGGCCGGCGGTCGCATCTGATGTGACAGCAAGAAGAGCCAGAGGCGAACTAACCTGGGGCGCTTTGAGGCACGGCCATACTTTTCTTCAGCTGTGTGATCTGCGCGGCTACGAAAACCTGCTTTATGACATGGCGGACGAAACACCTTTGCTGTGGGATTTGATCAGGCGTCTGGAAACCTTTAACGCAGCCATTATCAGGCATTACCTCGACCTCGATGTTGATATGCTGATGTATGCTGAAGACCTGGGGATGCAGAACGGGCCGATGCTGTCGCCGGCCTATTTTCGCAAGTATATCAAGCCCAGCTACCGGCGTCTGATGCAGCCGGCGCGTGATCGCGGAAAAATTGTCCACATGCATTCGGACGGTCACCTGCATGATTTGATCGATGATCTGCTGGACGGTGGTGTTGAGGTGATCAACCTGCAGGATCTGGTCAACGGCATCGACTGGATCGCGCAACGTCTGGCCGGACGGGTCTGCGTTGAGCTGGATATCGATCGCCAGCAGATCACGACTGGTGGCACACCTGAGCAGATCGACGAGCTGATACGTACAGAAGTCAGCAGGATTGGCAGGCGTGAGGGTGGCCTGATGCTGCTCTTCGGGCTTTACCCCGGTACACCGGTCAGAAACATCAAAGCGCTCATGGATGCAATGGAACGATATGCCGGCTATTTCAACTGAAGGCCGGCAGATCCGTTAGCTGGAACAAACAGCCGCCGCAAGGCTCAGATCAAGTTTAATCAACGCGGGGAGGAAGCTGCGATGAAACAGCCAAACATCATTTTCTATTTTACGGATCAGCAACGCTGGGACACCCTGGGCTGTTACGGCCAGCCGCTGCCGGTGACACCGAACCTGGACCGCCTGGCCGCTGAAGGGACGCGCTTTGACCTGGCTTTTACCTGCCAGCCTGTCTGCGGCCCGGCCCGATCCTGCCTGCAGACAGGCCTTTTCGCCACCCAGACCGGCTGTTATGTCAATGGCATCAGCCTGCCGCAAAACATCGATACTCTGGCCCGACGTTTTAACCAGGCCGGCTATGACACTGCCTATGTCGGCAAATGGCACCTGGCCTCAGACACAGGCCAGAACGACTTCCGCACGGTCCCCATTCCCCGGGAGCGACTGGGCGGGTATCAGCATTTCATAGGTGCTGATGTCCTGGAGTTTACCTCGCATGGTTACAATGGGTATGTTTTCGACCAGGATGGCCGTCAGCATGATTTTGTTGGCTACCGGGTGGATTGTGTCAACCAGTACGCGGTGGATTATCTGCAGCAGCATGCCAGGCAGAACAAAGAACAGCCGTTTTTCCTTTTTGTGTCACAGCTTGATCCGCATCACCAGAATGACCGAAATCGTTATGAAGGTCCTGACGGCAGCAAACGCCGTTTCCGTGACTATGTGGTGCCGGGCGATCTGGTTGGAACAGAAGGTGACTGGCGGGAAAATTATCCAGACTATCTTGGTCAGTGCAACCGTATCGACAGCAACATCGGACTGCTTATGGATACGCTGCAGGAGCTTGGTTATGACGAAAACACGTTGATTTTCTATACCAGTGACCATGGCAGCCATTTCCGGACACGTAACCGTGAGTATAAGCGCAGCTGCCATGATGGTTGTCTGCGTGTCCCCCTGATTGCCTGGGGTCCTGGTTTTATGGATGGGGGTGTGCGCTCTGAACTGGTCAGTCTGATTGACCTGCCCAAAACGATGCTGGATTGTGCCGGTGTGGCTGTTCCGGATCATTACCAAGGGCATTCACTGCTCGGTCTGATGGAAAACCGGGTAAGCTGGCCGGATTCGGTCTTTGCCCAGATCAGTGAATCGTCAACCGGGCGAACGGTCCGGACCAGGCGCTGGAAATATGCCGTTCAAGCCCCGCAACCGGAGCACCCGGCATACAGCAACCATTATGTGGAACAGTTTCTTTACGATCTGGAGGCTGATCCCCATGAACGGCATAATCTGGTCAGCGACCCGACCTATGCCCCGGTTCGCCAGGATCTGCAGGCTCGCCTCCTGGACCACATGGCCAAGGCCGGAGAAAAAAGACCTGCGATCGACCCGCAGCCACTTTAGCTGACGATCATCCCGGTTTTTTACCTGTTGAGAAAAATGTCACGTGTTGACAAATGTTCTTTTTTCTTCAACTTCACCAGCTCGAGGATGATAGGCTTTTATACGATACTGATCCCTCACGGTGTCTTTATTGACGGCAAAATCAAGCGTGATTTCCTCTCCACCTTTGATGTCCTCAACTTCTTGATATGAAATCCTGTTATGTTCTTTGTCTCGTATCGAAACAATCACAGGATTCATAGCGGATTTTCGTGTTTTCCGCATAATATTGGTGTTGAAAAAGCCGGTGTTTGCTATGGTGCAAGAGATGAGCACATGATCCTCATTCGTTCTCTCAGTGATTGATGTGATGCATAACACAGGGCGGAAACCGGCGTGCTTAAGAACAAACTGGGTATTTTTCTGGTATAAGTCCCAAGAGATCGGCGGATACATATAATAGCTATTGCATCTTGGCGTCTCCAGGCCTCCAATCTCAATCGCCCCCAGTTGGGGGTGGTTAAACTCTTTCCATTCATGATAAAAGCTGCGCCCCTTTGTATCATTCAATTCAAGGATTTGAGGGCCATGTTCTTTCATTAGTTCGTTTTGCCCTTTCCCGAAAACCTTTAATATTTGGGGCGTGGTCATACCGATATCACTAAATCCGTTTCCAAGTTCAAAAACAAAAAAGGACAATCCGCACATGAAGTAAGTAAAATCCTGCGATGTTCCTCCGAAACCCGGTAAAGGCGGTGAGCCTTCCTCTCTGTAGCCGGAAAGCATGACGATTTCACCGGTCATGTCCGAGGCTGTTTTCGCTACGGCGTCGATTTGTTTTTGATCATCAGGATCAATTTCATGATTTAGCAAAGAGGATGGCTTGAATATGGCTTTGGAGCCACAGTGAAAATCAATGCCGGCAAAGACATTCGGATGATTGAGTAAAAAGTCCCCCATTGCTTTGATTTCAACTTCGGAAAAGGGGTATTTACCTGACAACGGCGTCAACAGCCAGTTCACAGGCCAGTTCCGATTAAAATCCGTTTGCTCGACGCAGGACCTTACGGATGAAATATCGGTGAAATCATGAATCAACCCTTCGTCATAAACATAATAAGTCGTCTCGTTCGGATATTCCTCACTCTTTTGTATCATGATCCTTCTGTCTTTCGGGTGTTCGATCATATTGCCGTCCGGATGTTTTAATCTCATGGACAGTATTTTCCCGTCTCCGTCCAGATCCTTAGGAATCAAGCCGTTTAAGCGCTTTTTGAATTCAATACGACTGCGAATGTCCATCTTATGCGTCATTGCCTGTTCTGCACCATCTGGATTCATACGCGGAACAATATAAAAAACAATATCTTGCAACAAGGTGTCACGGTATTCTTCCAGAAGCGTTTTTATGACGCATAAGGACTGGGTGGTTCCTGCAAGTTCACAAGCATGCACATTGGCGAAAATGACATAACCCGGTTTGAGCGATTCCGGTTTGCCGGGTCTTGTGACCGTCAGCATGAAGACATCTCTTCCTTGAGGTGTTTTCACTAATGAACGCACTGAAACATATTGACTGTACGCTTCTTTTACTCCATCAATCCAATCAACAAGGGCTTCATAGGTGTAAAAATGTTCTTTATCAATATTCATGAAACTTCTCCTCATATCATCTCTTTGTAGCCCTATTATAACGATAAAACTAAGGCCGGCCCAGCTGGCGCTGTTTTTCAGAACCTGTCTGCGAAGTGAAGATTGCAAGAACAATTTTACTTCCTGCATATTTCGTTTTCGAAAGATGTTCTTTTTTTCTTAGGAAAATGATTTGACTTTCCTGAAATTCATTTTGTAAAATATAAAGGATCCAAGGCTGATAATCTATATTTCTAATCTTATCGGTCTTTAGAACCTTGGTTAAGCCAGTCGATTTTCTTTCGTTTGATCTTTTTCGCTCAGCTTGGATCAGACCATGTACGGTTCTGATCCAACAAGAAAAATGCAAGATAGATCTTGATAAACCGCAGAATAGGCTCATAGAACAGGAGTGATCAAACATGAAATCCTATACCTTCGGTATCATCGGCTGTGGCCTCATGGGCCGGGAATTTGCCAGCGCGGCAAGCCGTTGGTGCCATTTCACCGCTGATGTTCCCCGACCGGAAATCGTCGCGGTCTGCGATGTCAATCCGGCCAATACAGTCTGGTTTGAGCGAAATGTGCCGGGTCTGCGTCAGGTCTACAGTGATTACAGGCAGCTGCTGGCAGATCCTGAGATCTCTGTTGTTTATATCGCGGTTCCGCATATTCTGCATCAGGAGATTTTTATAGAAGCCATCAAGGCCGGCAAACACATCATGGGCGAGAAACCCTTTGGCATGGACCAGGCTCAGAACAAGGCGATCATGCAAGCGCTTACCGACCATCCGCAGGTCTTTGCCCGCTGTTCCAGCGAATTTCCTTTTTTCCCGGCGATGCAGCTGTTGATCCGCTGGATACGTGAAAACCGCTTTGGCCGTATTCTGGAGATTAAAGCCGGTTTCTGCCACAGCAGCGACATGGATGTCAATAAGACCATCAACTGGAAGCGCCAGGCAGCGGTCAACGGTGCATACGGCTGCCTGGGTGACCTGGGCATTCATACTGAGCATGTTCCATTCCGTATGGGTTTCAAGCCCCGTTCGGTTTATGCCCGGCTGGACAAGTTCATCACAGAGCGACCTGACGGTAAAGGCGGCATGGCTGCCTGCGACACCTGGGACAACGGAACGATGATCTGCGAGACGGAAGATCCGGACGGCCACCCTTTTACGATGTACCTGGAAACAAAACGCATGGCACCCGGCCAGACCAATACCTGGTACTTCGAGATCTACGGCATGAAGGCATCCGCCCGCTTCAGCAGCACCCGCCCCAACCAGTTCAGCTATACGGTGGACTGGGGCAAAGAACAAGCCTGGGCAGATCTTGATATCGGTTATAAACCCATGATACCGGTGATCACCGGACCCATATTCGAGTTCGGCTTTACGGATGCCATCCTGCAGATGTGGGGCACCTTTATGCTGGAACTGGACGGACAGCAGGTTGATTTCGGCTGTTTTACACCGGAAGAAACCGTCTTGTCACACGATCTGCAAACCGCTTCACTGCGTTCGCATGCCACCCGCTCAGCCATTGATCTGTAAACACCATACCGAAACAGGAGGAAAAACATGGACTACAAAGATTGGGCCAAAGTTGATCTGAACACCCTTCCCGAGATCCGCACAGAAATGCCCGGACCCCAGTCACGTGCTTATCATGAAAGGGCTGCTCGCTACATGAAAGGCTATTCCAGCCAGGTCAAGCTCTTCCCGGTTGTTTTCGAGTCGGGCAAAGGCTGCGTCCTGACCGACGTCGACGGAAATCGCTACATCGACTTTTCGTCAGGCATCTATGTCACCGGCCTCGGCCACTGCCATCCCAAGATCAGTGAAGCGGTTGCCCAGTATGCCGGCCAGCTGATGAACTGCCATGACTTCACGACGCCCATCAAAATGCGGCTGCTGGAAAAACTGGTCAGTATCACCAACGGTGACCTCAATGGTGTTCAATTTTATGACTCCGGCACGACCGCTGTTGAAGCCGCTCTGCGCTGTGCACGCGCGGCGACCGGCAAGATGGAGTTTGTTTCATTCTGGCGTGATTTCCACGGCAAGACCATGGGCGCCGTCAGCTGCGCAATTGTTGACAAGACACAGGGCATACGCGCTCCGGGCTTTTTTCTCGCGCCGCGCCCCAACTGTTACCGCTGTCCGTTCAAGATGCAGAAGGAAACCTGCAACTGCTATTGTGCCGATTTTCTGGAAAGCGTAATCACCAATGAAACATCAGGACAGCTGGCAGGCATCGTCCTTGAACCGATCCAGGGCTGGGGCGGATCGGTCATACCGCCGGATGACTTCATGCCGAAACTGAGAAAACTGTGCGACAAACTGGGTTGTCTCCTGATCGCCGATGAAGTGCTGACCTGCATGGGCCGGACCGGCAAGATGTTCGCCATGGAGCACTGGGATACCATACCGGACATCACGACACTGGGCAAGGGTTTTGGCAACGGGTTCCCGGTAACAGCCATGTGTGTCAGTGACAAACACAAGGAAAGCATTGAGAAAATCTCAGCGTCATCCAGCTATGGCGGCAATCCGATGGCCTGCGCGGCCGCTCTGGCCTCAATCGAGGTCATTGAAGAAGAACAGCTTTGTGAACGCTCGGCGCACCTGGGCGACGTGGCTTTGAAACGCATGGGTGAGATGATGAACCGGCACAAGATCCTGGGTGACGTGCGTGGCAAAGGGTGTCTGCTGGCCCTTGAACTGGTCAAGGACCGTACGACCAAGGAGCCTTTCGAAGAAGCCGGCCGAATGGTCTACCAGAAAGCTTTTGCCAAAGGGCTGGCCTGGGTGCCGGCAGGGCATATCCTGCGCCTGTCTCCGCCCATTATCATGGAAGACGACATGCTGCTAAAAGGCTTCGACATCATCGAAGAAGCCATCATTGAGACCGAGAAACATTTCAGCATCAGCTGAGATTCTTTTATCTGAACATCTGGTTTTGTGGAACCCGAAAGCCCTGGCAGCAGAAAGCAACTGATGCCGGGGCTTTTTTAACGCAGAGAAGCAGCCGCCTGCAGAGCAGGAAAAGCCCGCTTTCTTTCCGGTCTGCAAGCTCTGATGGTGGTATAATAGGCTACAGCAGTGCAGCCTGACACATGGGCAGGGGAGGATGGCAATGGACTTGTTTGAGATCCGCGAGAAAATGCCGGTTGCCGGCACCTATGACATTCTTGTCGCAGGAGGCGGCGTTGCCGGTGTTGCGGCTGCCCTGGCCGCCGCACGTGCCGGGAAGAAGGTGCTCCTGCTGGAGAAAAGCACGATACTTGGCGGTCTGGCCACCCTGGGGCGCAGCAACCTTTTTGTGGCCATGTGCAACGGCCGCGGCCGGCAGATCGTGACCGGCATGGCTGAAGAACTGCTGCGCCTGGCCATCCGCTACGGTTTTGACACGCTACCGGCGGAATGGCGGAACGGTGAACCGGACGGGGCGACCACCGTGCGCTATGTGACACGCTTTTCCGCGGGGATCTTCGCCCTGGCTTTAACAGAACAAATTGTTGCTGAGGGGATCGACCTGCTGTATGACTGTATCGCCTCCCATCCGGTTATGGATGGCAAACACTGCTGTGGTGTGATTGTTGAAAGCAAATCCGGCCGCGCGCTGTATGAGGCCGGTGTGGTCGTGGATACAACAGGTGATGCTGATCTGCTTTTCCGGGCCGGTGTCCCTGTGGTGCAGGGCGGCAATTTCTTTACCTACAGCGCGCACGGCATCAGCCTGGACAGCTGCCGCAAAGCCGTCGCTTCAGGGCGGATCAATGATGCCGAAATAACGTTCAGCGGGGGAACTGCCACGCTGCATGGCAAGAATCACCCTCAGGGCATGCCTCTTTTCCCGGGAACAACAGTAGAGAACATCAGCGAATACCTGATCCGCAACCAGCGATTGCTGTTGCAGCAGATTAAAGACGATGAACGTTTTTCTCGCGATATCTTGACGCTGCCAGGGATGGCCCAGTTCCGTACAACACGCCGGATCGCGGCGGACTATACCCTTCAGGTTGCTGATCAATATCAACATTTCCCGGATTCTGTCGGCGCCATCTGCGATTTTTGGCAGCGTGACTTTATCTATGAGGTGCCTTACCGTTGTCTGGTGCATCAGGACTATGACAACCTGATCACGGCAGGCCGCAGCGCGGCGGCAGAAGGCTATGCCTGGGATGTGCTTCGTGTGATCCCGCCGGCTATTCTTACCGGGCAGGCTGCAGGCCTGGCGGCTGCACAGTCGTTGTCTGAGCGTCTGCCCATCCATGCAATCGATATCAACACCTTGCAGCAAACTTTGTCTGATGCGGGTGTTATGGTTCATTTCAATGATGACCTGGTGCCGGACAAGCCGTCGACCGGCAGCCCGGTTGAGAATGGAGGACAACATGAGCACATCTGATTCAGCACTGCAGCCGCCCCGCCTGATCTTTACCAGTTCTGAAAGTAGGCATGCGGACAGCGGCCGTTTCTGGCAGGGGATTCCTTCCCTTGAGCGAACAGACAACGGCACTTTGTATGTTATTTTCTACAGCGGCCAGAAAACGGAGGAGAGTGGTAATTTCGCCGTTGTGATGCGCAGTGGCGATAACGGGCAGAACTGGATTAGCCCCTGGCTGATCGTTGAGCATGATGATCCGGCCGTGCGCGTCTATGACCCTAATGTCTGGCAGGATCCCCTGGGAAGGCTCTGGCTGTTCTGGGCCCAGTCATATGACAAGTATGACGGCAGAGCCGGTGTCTGGGCCGCAGTGACGGAGCAGCCGGATGCGGTGAGCCCGCGATGGTCCGAACCCAGGCGTATCGCCAATGGGATCATGATGAACAAACCTGCCGTCCTGGCCGACGGCACCTGGTTATTGCCCTGCGCGGTCTGGGCCAGCTACCCGGGCGGTGAAGATCATCCGGAGCTGCAGGAAGAACGTTTTTCCAATGTCTATGCCTCAACAGACCAGGGCGCGACCTTCACACGACGCGGCGGTGCGGATATTGCCGAACGCAGCTTTGATGAACACATGGTAGTGGAACTGCGGGACGGCCGTCTCTGGATGCTGGTCAGGACACGTTACGGTATTGGCCAGAGCTTTTCCTCAGATGGTGGCGCCAGCTGGACATCCGGAACTGATTCCGGACTGGGCGGCCCTTGCTCCCGTTTCTTTATCGCCCGCCTGCGCTCCGGTCGCCTGCTTTTGGTCAATCATGTTGATTTTACGGGCCGCAACAACCTGGCAGCCCTGCTTTCTGATGATGACAGCAAGACCTGACCACACCGACTGTTGATCGATGAACGCGACCATGTCTCTTATCCGGATGCCGTAGAAGCAGAAGATGGGCGGATTCTGGTTGTCTATGACAGGGACCGCTACGGTCAGCGGGAGATCCTGCTGGCCAGCCTGACCGAGGCGGACATCCTGGCCGGACGGGCTACTGATCCCCGCAGCCGGCTGCAACAGGTCATCAACCGGGCGACCGGCTGATACGGACGGTTGTCAGACTGTTTTCATCTGCCATTCCAGGCGGTGCAGCCGGATGATGCTCAGCAGGGTGAAAAGGCTGATCACAGCCAGCGTTATCATGATCGGCCAGATAAGCGAGGCGGATGGCCTGTCTGCCAGTTCCTGCGCTTCCACAAGCAGGCCTGTGGGCAGGTAGTTGTGCCAGTTCAA
Organism: Oscillospiraceae bacterium; assembly: GCA_012521915.1. Taxonomy (GTDB): domain Bacteria; phylum Bacillota; class Clostridia; order Saccharofermentanales; family UBA5734; genus JAAYBY01. The sequence goes on from JAAYLM010000163.1 coordinate 22,536, forward strand.
CAGGCTGCCAAACGCATAAAGCCCGTAGATCCCGACCAGTGAGGTGATACCGCTGACGATCGGTTTTCGGGTTAATGCGCCAGTCAGCAGCAGACAGGCCAGCAGAAACAGCATGAACAAGCCCTGCAGCAATCCACCAAGCAGCACTGGCCAAAGCGGGATCTCAAAAGAAAAAAGCAGGCCGGCATAAATATAGCTGGCGGTCAGCGCAGCCACCGGCAACACGATAAGCACGGATCCAAAAACAATCATCTTGGCCAGGATGATATGGGAAAAGCGCAGTCCGGAGCACAGAGGCAGCACCAGCGTGTTGTCACGCAGTTCCTGGGCAAGCAGGCTGCATAGCGTGAAAGCGACGATCAGGCTGCCTACTTCGAAAATATCCCCCATATAGCTTTGCAGGCTGCCTCGCTGGGATAGATCCAGCATACCGGCTAACGCGTCTTCGCCCAATCCCGGGAACTGGCTTTGCAGAATCATGGGCAGAACGACTTTTGTCATGACCGGTGTCATCAGGGCAAAAAAGAAAAAGCTGATGAAGAGAATGAGAAAACGGCTGTTGCGCAGACCGTAACGCAGTTCTTTAAGCAGGGCTCTTTTCATGTCCGTTGACCTCCTCGATAAAAATATCTTCCAGATTGTGTCCGCGCCGGGTTATGGACAGGATGGCAACCCGGGCTTCAGCCAGTTGGCTCATCAGCCAGATCGAGCCGTCCTGTGCATCGTTGACCGTTGCCGTCAGGCGGTTATGATGCTGTTCCAGGGCGAGGACAGGGACGCCTGCCTGCAGCTGACGGCATACATCAGGCGGACAAGGTGCGATCAGTTCGATATCAAAGACCGGCTTGATGTATTTCTGCGATATCGTTGCCATTGGCTGCTGGAGAATCATTTCGCCGGAGGCGATGATGCCGACAGTGTCACAGACACGCTCCACATCACTGAGAATATGCGTCGAAAACAGAATCGTTTTGCCCATTTGCCTGAGCTCGCGGATCAGGCGCAGCACGTCGCTGCGGCCTTCCGGATCAAGTGCTGATGATGGTTCATCCAGGATCAGCAGTTCCGGATTGTGAACGAGCGCGGCTGCCAGGCCCAGGCGCTGGCGCATACCACGGGAAAACCCGCCGACCCGGCGGCTGGCCGCCGGGGACAAGCCAACCCAGTGGAGCAGCTCGTCCACCCTCTGTATAGGGCCAATCAGGTTTTCCAGTGTTTCCCGGGCGCTGAGCCAGGGATAGAAATGAGGTTCTTCGGGCAGATACCCCAGGTGCAGGTCGCCAGGATGGCGGATTCTGCGGATATCACGCCCGTTGACCAGGCAAAGCCCGGCATCGGGGCGGGACAGTCCGGCCAGAATGTTCATGGTTGTCGTCTTTCCGGCACCATTCTGGCCGATAAATCCGTAAATCTCACCTTTTTTCACCTGCAGGCTGATCCCGCGCAAAGCAGGGAAACCTCTGTAGGATTTGTACAGTTGTTCAATGTGAATCATATTGACACCAGATTCAACAGGGTCGCCAAGGTTTGTTTTGCCGGTTTGCTTGAGATCGCTCATCATGACACCTTCTTCCTGCCGATGATAAGAAAGGCGATTGATCCGATGATGTTCACAAAGAGGCAGATCAGGATCCAGCTCCAGCGGTTGAGGTTGGCGACGCCTTCTTTGCATATTTTGATCACACAATAGACAGCCAGCCCCAGCTGGATCGCTATAAGGGGCGACACCATGATCAGCAGCTCACGCATCTGTTCCAATTGCAACATTTCAGGCACCTCCTGTTCTTATGATACTGATTTTAGCGCGCGAACCAGTCATATCGCACTGTATAGCGCGGGCAGCCAGGGTATCAGCTGCGGTATATCGTTTTCCCTTTCCAGTATAATGAACACCCCGGCTTTTGACCAGTTCAACACCGGAGGCTCCGGCCTGACCGGCAGGCCTTATGTTCCGGCACTCTTGTCGCACCGTTGTGAACCGCTTATACTGATACAAAGGGCCGGCTGCAGAGCATGGCCCGACCAGGTGTTGGGCAGGTGAGGTCAATCAAACGCGTATGGCCTGATTTTCGGATCATGTGGCAGGACGGGGAGCAGCGCAAAAGCCTGCTCTTTATATTGAATGGTGTCTTTATCAACGCTGCGCTGGTCCTGACATCCGGCATGTTTCTCTCGGGATATATTGTCTTTCTCGGCGGTTCTGACTTTCTGGTCGGGCTGATGAACAATGCTATGAACTGGGCGGCGATTGCGGGGCTGTTTGCTTACCTGCTGTATGAACGCATGGCGCAGCGCAAAAAACTGCTGATCGTCCTGCTGTTGTTATCGCGTTTCCTGGTCTGTGGTGTTGTCTATCTGCCTCTGTTGTTTGGCACCGGCCAGCTGACACTGACCCTCCTGACCGTGATGGTGGTCAGCGGCAACACCATATGGGGCATATTCAGCATTGGCTTCTCCATCTGGATGATCAATTCCTTTCCGCCTGGCGCACGCAACACTTTCATTTTCAAGCGGACTTTCTGGTTGCGGATCTCCTTCACCCTGGCCAATATAAGCATGGGCTTTGTCCTTGACTGGTCAGGCAAATCCTATACAGGTTTCTTGATTGTTTTTACCGTCAGCCTGATCTTGTCACTGGCAGACGCTGCTGTCCTGATCGGCCTCAAGGAACCGGATTATGGTGTTGAGTCCGGCAGCCGTTTTAGCCTGACCACGTTTTTTGAACCGATGCGCAACAAACCCTATCTGAGGCTGATGTTGTTTATTTTCCTTTACTACTCCAGCCTGACCATTTCCTCGTCTTTCACATCCTTGTACCTGGTGCGTTACCTGGAGCTGGACTATAAGCTGATCTCGTTTGTTACGGTGATTGCCAACCTGTTCATGATCATCTGCATCCACATGTGGCGTCAGGCAGTAGGCAGAATCGGCCTGATGCGTGCGCTTAAGCTGACCGGATTCTTAGCGGCGATGGAGTTTCTCATCTACGCCTTCCTCACCAGGGACAGCCTGTTTTTGCTGGCGCTGGCACCTGTTCTTGCCGGAGCTGGCAACAGCGGCTTCAATATTTTTATCATGAATTACCGTTATGATCTGATGCCGGAGAAGAACAGAACCTTGTACGAAGGCTGGTATGGCGCGCTGTTCGGCCTGAGCTTGCTGGTGGGGCCAATGGTCGGCAATGCGGTGATGAACCGGCTGCCTGTTCTGGAGAACAACCTGATCCAGCACAGCCGCTTCCAGCTGCTTTACCTGATTTCTTTAGCTCTGGCGCTTCCCATCATCCTGCTGTCTTTCCGGGATCGCGGGCAAGAGCCCGGAAGCGGCATGAAGATACCGATACCTACTGACATGACAGCGCAACAAGAAGGTGGGTCACATGCTGATTGACAACAATGGAAAAACCTTGTACCGGGGCAATCTGCATAAACACAACCCGCTTGCGCAGGATGATCATTTTATTTGTACAGAAGTCATTGACGAGACATGCCGCAAAGCATGGACCACACCCGTTCCGCTGAACGAAGAAGGAGGCTGAGTGTTATGAAATATCCGCCTATTGTTGCCCGATACCCCCACTTTTTGCATGGTGGCGACTACAATCCTGACCAGTGGCGCCACATGAAACACATCTGGGCAGAAGACATGCGTCTGGCCGGAGAAGCCCGCTGCAATGCTTTTTCCATCGGCATATTTGCCTGGTCGGCACTGGAGCCGGCAGAAGGGCAGTATGATTTTGCCTGGTTGGATGAGATCATGGATCTGCTGCATGAACATGGTTGTGTCGCGGTCCTGGCCACGCCATCAGCTGCCCGTCCGGCCTGGATGAGCCAGCGGTACCCGGAAGTCCTGCGCGTGACGGAAGATCGCCGGCGCATCCTGCACAGCGGCCGTCACAACCATTGCTACACCTCACCGGTTTACCGGGAAAAGGTGCGTCAGATCAATACGCTCCTGGCTGAGCGCTACAAAGAACATCCGGCCTTGGCCGTCTGGCATCTGTCCAATGAATACAACGGGGCCTGTCACTGCCCGCTGTGCCAGGCCGCCTTTCGTGACTGGCTGCGTGACCGGTATAAAACACTGGACGCGCTCAACATGGCCTGGTGGACAGGCTTCTGGAGCCACACCTTTACAGACTGGTCCCAGATTGAATCGCCCGGCCCGCTGGGAGAACGCAGCGTCCATGGCCTGACCCTGGATTGGAAGCGCTTTGTCACAGAACAGACACTGGACTTCATGCAAGCAGAGATGGAGCCGCTGCAGCGGTTGACACCGCAGGTTCCCTGCACAACCAACATGATGGGCCTTTACGACGGCTTGAATTATTACCGCCTGGCGGAAGGGCTTGACGTAGCTTCCTGGGACAACTATCCGCTCTGGCGCGGTGATGAGCAGGATGGTCGGCTGGCAGCTGATATAGCGATGGTGCACGACATCAACCGCTGTCTGAAAGACGGTCGTCCTTTCATGCTGATGGAGAGCAGTCCCTCGGCGACCAACTGGCAGGCCGTGGCCAGCCTGCGCCGACGGGGAGGCCTTCTGCTTTACAGTCTGCAGGCGGTCGCCCGTGGCAGCGATAGCTTGCACTATTTCCAGTACCGATAATCCCGGGGAAGCTCTGAGAAGTTCCACGGCGCGGTGATCGACCATGTCGGGACCGGTGCGACACGAGTTTTTCAGGATGTTTGCGCGACAGGGACATTGCTGAGCCGGCTTGATGAAGTTGTCGGAACCGCCAGCCCGGCCGAAGTCGCCTTGATCTATGATGTGGAGAACCGCTGGGCACTGGAAGACGCCCAGGGTTTCAAGAAAGATAAAAAGTACATTGAAACGCTGCAGTCGCACTACCGGCCTTTCTGGGGAATGGGCATCACGGTGGATGTTATCGATTCAACCAAACCGCTTGACAGCTACAAGCTTGTTGTGGCACCCATGCTTTACATGCTGCGTCCGGGCATGGCGGAAAAACTAAAACAGCATGTTCAAAACGGCGGTACGCTGGTCATGACCTATGCC
>JAAYLM010000164.1 GCA_012521915.1 Oscillospiraceae bacterium
CATTCATGGCCGCGACCGCGCTGCCGTAGACTGGCGGCAGACGCGGATGTATGGTCCGATATGATTCATCCAGCTGAGCAAAGACCAGATTTTCCAGCAAGCCGTCGTTGGCCTGCCACAGACTGCCAGACAAAACGACCAGATAGGGCGGCTGACTGAGATGCCGGCTGCCGGCTTGGATCAGCAGGGAGAGTTGTCTTGCGCTTTCCCTCAGGATTTCCCGTGCCGCAGCGTCACCACTGGCCGCAGCCTCAAAGACCAGCGGCGCCAGTGAGGCTATGAGTCTTTTGCCGCCCCGGTAAAGGTCAGGGATCGCTTCATCGACCGGACGGCCGATCGCCTGGCACAGCAGAGGCGACAGGCTGGTCGCGGGCAGACGCCCGTCCAGTTCCTGCAAAACCCGCCTCAATCCCATACGGCCGATGTCGTATCCGCTGCCTTCGTCTCCCAGCAGATGCCCCCAGCCGCCAACCTGGTGCATGGTGTCGCCTGCCCGGACAAAGACAGCGGAACCGGTACCTGCGATCAGCACCATGCCATCACCGCTCGGCAGCCCGGCGTTAAGCGCGTTGATTGCGTCGCTGCCATTGCCCAGATGGTGTACACCGTGGAAGCGATCCTGCAAAAACTGCTGATAACGGATCTGGTTCGGTGCAATACCGCCACCTGCCAGGCCCAGGTGAATCGCGCCGATCGCATCTGTGAAATCATTCTGAGGAACCAGCGAACGCAAAAGAGCCTCCAGCGTCGTGACAGACTGCTCAAAGCCGATCTCACTCGAGTTGGAGGGTCCGCCAATCAGACGCCTGATGACGGTGCCGTCTTCCTGAAAGAGCACCAGATCGGTTTTGGTGGCGCCGCCGTCAACGGCGATCAGCCCTTTCCCCTGTTTTTCCATGGCCTTTCAACCTGCCTGCTGTTCCTGTTATATGTCGCGCCCGACAGGCACAATAGGTGTGCCTGCCGGCAACCGTGTTACAGAAACTGAAACGCGGTTGCCGGACCGCGCTCCAACAACTGAGCTTTAGTCCAGCCGGGACAGCGGATTCTGGCGGTGGCACGCTTCAATGACGGCGATCTGGCGGCGTACCTGCTGGGGCGTGATATCAAGCGGGCTGTTTTCTGTCAGTGCTTTATATAGGCGCTTGTAGTAGGTCGTGGCGATCGTCTCAAACAGGTCTTTTTGTTCTTGGGGCAGATCCCAGGCATCTTCATGCCAGGTTAGCTGCTCGCTGCAATAGGCAGGTGTCCCGTCAGGCTTTTTCAGGGGGGTGCGGATCAATTGCTGAGGCGGCGCCTCTTCCAGGATAAAATACTTCCAGTCGATGCGCTGCATATTGCCCTTGAGGCTACCACGTGTTCCCTGTACAAGATAAGTGAAGGAGGGGTAGGCGTTGGCCGATGAAATCTCCAGGTCGATAACCGGTTTACCGGGGCCATGCAGGAGCAGTTTCACGTAGTCTTCCGCATCGCCGAAGGTGTTGACGCGATCCATAAAGCAGGTGACTTGAGGCTCGACATCATCACCAAACAGCTGCAGGGCTTGATCCAGGGGATGCGGGCCGGTGTTCAGCAGGCTGCCGCCGTTGAATGACTGCAGGCATTGCCAGTCCCAGCGACGGGCATAGCCGCTGAAAGAAATGCCGATCTGCACAATCCGGCCCAGAACACCGGAATCAATGACTTCCCTGACCTTGACAAAATAAGGCGCGAAGCGGGATTGCTGGAAGATGGTGAGAAGGCGTTTGTTTTTTTCTGCTGCGGCTATCATGGCATCGACTTCAGCAACAGAACGGCTCATCGGTTTTTCAACCAGGACGTTGAAACCGTGATTGAGCAGGTCTATGGTGATCGGGCCATGAAGGTAGCTGGGTGTCGCGTTAACAACCAGGTCAATGTCGGTACGCTGCAGGATTTCGGTGTAATGGGCGTAGGTGTCGCACTTGAACTCCCTGGCAGCACGCTCGCGCCGATCCGGCAGCGGGTCGACGATGGCGACAATCTGGTAGAGATCCGTCAGGTACATCAGGTTAACGGCATGGATGTCACGACCACTTCGCCCCTGGCCGAGAATGGCAATTTTAATCACGGACATATCGCACCTCACAATGCTGTTTTATTCTGCCGGTGGTTGCGCCGGCTATTGCCCGACGGTGATGAATACCGGGGGGCAGACCCATAAGTTTATCTGTCTCATTCTACCATATTAGATAGATGGAACTGAAGGCTTATTATGGCTTGAAGAGCGTGTTTGCAGCGAAGAGACCTCGTCATGAACGCCTCAGTCTGTTAAAATAGAATCAGATACAAACAGTGTTGCTCTGCACACCACAGGTTTACCTGTATGAACGGCATCGGCCGGAGGTGGACGCCATGTTTGAAAAAGTTCTGATCATATCCGAACTGCATTATGATTTTGCCTACATCAGTCGCTGTGTGCAGCAACTTAAAAAACTGGGCACAGAATCCTGTCTGTTGGTACAGTGCCTGAACCCCCATGAGTTGAATGACACCGTCTCAACTTATGTGATCGGACTGTACAAAGAACATCTGACAGCGCAACAGCAGAACCTGAAAGACTGCGGCTTCACAGTGACGACACGTCAGCTGGTCGGTGCCTACAGGGACAGCATTGGACAGATCGCCCGGGAAGAAGGCTGCATGTTGATTGTAGCCGGTGCCCCGGAAAGGACTGTGATCGGCAGTCTGCTGGACGGGAGCGCAGCCTACAACATGATGCAGGGTTCCCCTGTGCCGTTGCTGCTGATCCGCACACCGGGAGATCCGGACACAAAACCTGTTGAGGCAGTTAAAAGCCCGCTGACAGAGCATGTTCTCTTTCCCACGGATTTTTCTGACAACGCCACGCGCGCCTTTCATGTGGTTATGGACGTGGTCAAGGCGGGGGCACGTAAAGTTTCCCTGCTACATGTCCAGGACAAAGCCAAAATTGACCCGCATCTGCTTTCGCAACTGGATACATTCAACAAAAAAGATTTGCTGCGGCTGCGTGAGATGGAACAGGAACTGAAGCAGGCTGGCGCCACTGATGTAGCATGTACGCTGCGCTACGGATCTCCAACCAGCGAGATCCTCAGTTTTATCAGTGAACAGCAGGTTAGCTGGGTGATCATGGGCAGTCAGGGCAGAGGCTGGATCCGGGAAATCTACCTGGGCAACGTCAGCCATAACATCGCCCGGCACGCGCCGGTTCCGGTGCTGCTGGTGCCCGCGCCCAGAGACTGACGCCGGTACGTCCGGAAAGCCGCCAGCGCGATTTCTTCTGCGTAGACTGCAGATGAGGTATAATCGCTTCTTAGCAAAAACCATAAATAAGGAGATGGATCAACATGGATGCGATCAACGCATACTTGGACAGCGTTTTTGCTGCGCTGCCCAAAACAGCTGTCATCCTGCATGCCAGACAAGCGTTGCAGAGCAGCATGGAGAAAAAATACCGCGCGCTTAAAGCTGATGGAAAAAGTGAAAGCGAAGCAATCAGCATGGTCATCTCGGAATTTGGCGACATCAGCGCTCCTAAAGCCATGCCGGTCGCCGCACCGGAAAAAGAAACGCCGGAAGGTGCAGATACTACCGGAGAGCTTCCTTTACTGGATCAGGAAACCGCCCGTGCTTATATGGCCACCAGCAGTCAGGCAGCCCGCCAGATCGGGTTGGGTGTTATCTGCTGCGTCCTGGGGGTCATTTTTCTGATTCTGGCACCTCTTCTGTTTGATGTCTTTGTGAAGCGTGGTGTTATTGCCGAGTCAGCTGCAGGGGCTATTGGCCTGATTATGCTGCTTATTTTTGTCACGGTGGGTGTGGCCCTGTTCATTATCGCCGGATTCCGTATGGAACGTTATGCTTGGCTGGAGCAGGGTTTTGTCTTGCAGCCTGGCCTGAAGGAAGATCTGGAAAAACAGCATGAACAGTTCATGCCGTCATTTACGGTAGCCATCATCATTGGTGTCGGTTTGTGTATCTTGTCACCTATCGCGCTTTTCCTTTCTGCTGTTTTCCCGTCATTCAAAGCACCTTATGGTCTTCTTATCCTGCTGGCTGTTGTCGCGGTCGCTGTTTATTTATTCGTCCGTTTTGGCATGATCAAGGATGGTTACGCACGTATGCTACGCCTTGGTGACTACACCGGCCGATCGTTTGAGGGCGGCAAGAAAAGGAAGAAAGCTGAAAAAATCACCAGTGTTGTAGCGTCTGTTGTTTTCCCGCTGGCAGCGGCTGTATACCTGCTGATGGGTTTTCTGGGCGGCCTCTGGCATCCCGGGTGGCTGATCTTTCCCATCACCGGCATCCTGTTCGCGATATTCTCTTCGCTTATCGAAGCCCTGGTCAAGAAATGAGCGTTGTCTTTCTATATTGGCCGGCAGCAAATTGACGACTTCCGATGAAATGATGTGACCGGAGAAACCGCATAAAACTGCGGACTTATGACTGATCCATATCCATGATGATTTTTTCCAGATAGGCTTTTCCTGCAAGGATGTCTTTGGTTTGCTCGTCGCCGCCCGTGCTCTCACGTTCAATGGTCAGGTCGCCCTGGTAACCTGCTTTGGACAGTTTTCTGAGCAGTACAGGAAAATTCGCCTGCCCCTGTCCCAAAGGCATTTCTTTACCCTTCGGATTGACCCCTGTGGGATAGACAGCGTCCTTTGCGTGCACGCCGCCAACATAGGGCGCTAGAAGATCAAGAGCGTCTGAAGGATTGGCACGTCCATTGATCAGCAGGTTTGCCGGATCGAAATTCACGCCAAGATTGTCCATGCCCACATCACGAATCAGTTGCACAAGAGTCAGGGGCAGTTCCTCACCTGTCTCAAATAGAAATCGCTGCCTGTGAAGACCGATTTCACGGGCTATCGTGCGGATAGCATGGACGATCCCGATGCGGTTGGAATCCAGCGGGTTGTCTGGTATGTATCCCAGGTGGGTGACCACACAGTCAACACCGATTTCATGAGCTAACGACGCACCCTGCAACAATTCATCCACACGCCTGGCTCGAAGCCAGGCCGGTACCAGTCCCAAGGTGTCATACATGCCGGGATAGCTCCAGTCAACCGGACCCGACCAGCCGCACCAGACGGCAGTGATCGTGAAATCCAGCTCACGGCAGGCATCACGGATCTGTGCTGCTGTCTGCGTCTGGTACAATGCCATGTTCCATATGGATAACTGACCGCTCATAAACCCAAGTTCAGCTGCTCTGGCCAGGCAGGTGTACGGATCGTCCCTGACCGGTACCAGGATCCCTGCGCGCATCATGACAGACCTTCTTGTGCAAGGTACTGTTCTAAACGTTGCAGGGAGGTCAGAGCCCGCTCGAAAGGATCATAGTCTCCTCTTTTGCCGAACTCCACGGAAGCGGTCCGGGTGCGTCCTGTGTCTGCAGCACTGCGCAGCAGGAGCGGCCAGTCCTGGTCGTCGTCACCAATATAAGCCAAATAACCCTTTTCACGTGAATACCCTTTCAAATGCAGGAATGAAGATCTTCCCGGGTAGCGGTTCAGCAGCGCAACAGGGTCGTACCCGGCTGCCAGGGTATTGCCGGTATCCAGCAGCATGATGAAATCAGTGGCGGTATTGTCAAAAACCATTTCAAAAAATGTCTTGCCATCCAATTTATGGAAAAGGTCGGTGTCGTGGTTGTGATAGCCGGTAAGAAAACCCTCTCTGCTCATGATATCACCGACTTCGCCCATATAGGCGATGGCAGCTTCTGCTTCCCGCCGTGTTGCGACCTGAGTCACAGGCACGGAACCGATGATGATGAAAGGGCTGCCCAGAATGCGGTTGCGGGCAATGGTTTCCTCGATGGCCGCAGGCTGGACATCAGACCAGCTGGTCAAACAGCCGAAGCAGGAAAGCCTGGTCCTGGCCAGCGCCCCGCGGCAGAAACGGGCTGCTTCCTCGTCTGGAATCATTGTGGAAGTCAGTTCAACGCCTGCGTAACCCATCTCAGCAATGCTTTTCAGTGTGGCCTCAGGCTGGTCGGCAAAAGCTTCCCGCAGCGAATAGAGCTGCAAACCTATTTTGATACCTGCCATGGTTGTTCCCTCCATTGTGTGTCGTGCACCGTCAGTGTATGGCAATAACCGGCGCGGATTGTCTCCTTATGTCAGGCTGACTTTTTCTCCGCCGCGATCTGCTGAGGCCATTTCAGCCATGACGAGCCGAATGGCCTTGATTGACTCTTCGGGCGGGCAATGCTCGACGCGACGGCCGTTCTGCAGGCAGTCGACATAGTACATGATCTCGTTATAGAAGAAATCGCTTTTCAAGGCAGCCGAGAGGTCAGTAGCCGTTCCATCTTCCGACATCTTGATGAAAGCCTGGCGGCCGGCAGTCCGGTCGCAGTAGACATAGCCTTTTTCAAAATTCACCCGGGTGACCCGCGTGTTGAATTGGTCATTGACAATGGTCCAGTCGCAGGAAGCGTGCACGAAAACGCCATTACTGTACTGGTAGTTGACTGACATGCTGTCATATCCTGAGCCGGGGATGACATTGGCAGCGACAGCACTGACTGATTCAGGCATGCCAAATAACCAGTTGATGATGTCAACATCATGGACATGCAAGTCAAGCATGGCCCCACCGGAAAGGCGCCCGTCGCGGAACCAGTTGTTCCAGCCCATGGGCTGCCTGTGTCCTCCTTCGCGCTGGAACTCGGCGCTGCGTACAGCACCCAGCTCACCGCTGCGGCAGATGTCCCGGATCACCTTCATAAGGTCCATAAAACGGTTGCAGTGGGCGATCATGAGGGTTTTGCCGGTTTGAGCGGCTGTTTCAAGCATTTGTGCGGCCAGTGTTTCATTCAAGGCCATCGGCTTCTCACAGAGCACATTGAAA